>JAQICW010000011.1 GCA_027858355.1 Desulfobacula sp. | reverse complement strand
AATATGGGAAAATTATATTAACAGGCCTGGTCCATTTGCCCATAAAACGCTTCGGCCCGGTCAAGATTGTTATTTTTCTCGGAAAAAATTTTATAGGTATCCGCCATGGCAAAATCCTGTTAACAAGAAAAGTTCATTACAACATCAACGATTCTGTCCAATTGAGTTTTTGTCAACCCGGCATGATTCGGAAGTCCGATCACCTGCCCTGCGACCTGCTCAACCGTGGGCAGATAAATATCTGAATAATCCAACCCGACTTTTTTTAAAACCGGCTGCCGATAGAGTGGTTCCTGATACCTGTGTCTGAAACCAATTTCATTGTCAGTCAAATGGTCTTTTAAGGCCTGAATCTTTTTGCCATTCTCCTCTTTTATCATAATCGGACACCAGAAATACGTATGTTTTATATCGGATGGCCCCACAGGAATAGTTATCCATGGCAACCCTTTCAACCGACTTAAAATATATTCGGAATTATCAATCCGTTTTTGATTCAGTTGATCCAGTTTACCCAGCTGTACCAACCCAATAGCAGCTTGTATTTCCGTCATCCGGTTATTGAATCCCAATCGTATATGACCATCTCTTCCGGACATACCATGGTTTCGTATGATTTTAGCTTGATTTGCTATGTCAGGGTCATTGGTGGTAATCATTCCCCCTTCTCCCGTGGTCATATGCTTGGTGGCAAAAAAAGAAAACGCACCGGCTTTTCCAATTGACCCCACTTTTCTTTTTTTGTACTCACTGCCATGGGCCTGGGCGCAATCCTCCAGGATCGGGATATTTTTTTCCCTTGCAATGGTTGTTAATTGATTCATTTTCGCAGGCGCACCAAAAAGATGAACCGGGAGAATTGCCTTTGTTCTGGGCGATATTTTTTCTTTTACACTTTCCCAGGAAAGGCAGAGATCATCTGCATCAATGTCAGCAAAGACTGGAATTGCACCCAGGTAAAGAATGGATGAAATGGTTGCAAAAAAAGTCAAAGGAGGAACAATGACTTCATCCCCCTGCCCCACTCCCATGGTTTCCAGGGAAATGAAAAGTGCGGACGTGCCATTGCTCACAGCAACGGCATATTTTGTACCAATATAATCAGCAAACGCCTTCTCAAACGCTTCAACTTTTAATCCGGACACGTATTCACCGGATAAAAGCACCTCCCGGACAGCACTTGCTTCTTCTTCTCCCACAAAGGGCTGGGCAACCTTGATAAAATTATCTGTCATCACACAATACCTGTCTAAACATACTTAAAATTATTGTTTCTATATTTCCAGGAATCCCAGTCTATATCCATGGATTCAAATTTATCTACCAGCTCATTTATTCCATCTTCAACACTGTATTGCGCCTGCCAGCCGATTATATTTTTAATTTTTTGACAATTAATTTTATAATCTCTTCTGTCTGAGGGTTTTGAATCGCTCATCAGAATTTCAGCGTTGGGAATGATCTTCTGCACAGCTTCTGCGATCTCTTTTACTGTGCGATTGTTGGATTCTTCTCCCAGATGAAAAATTTTGCCGTCACGCATATATCTCGGCGCTTCCAGGGTCTGTACCAAGGCCCTGGCAATATCCCGGACATGAATAAGAGAACGATATTGCAAACCATCTCCGAAAATACTCATTTTACCCTGTTTCCAGGCAGTATAGGCGAACAGGTTGGTCACAAGATCCAGTCTGGGCCGATGGGACCAGCCAAATACCGTTGTCAATCTTAAGATTGTAGGATGGAAATGGGATAATTGCCTTCCCTTATCAAGTATAATGTTTTCAGACCGAAGTTTTGCATGGGCATAGTCAGAAAGAGGCGCTACAGGTGTATCTTCGGTTACTTCCTGGTACAATCCTTTGACATTTCCATACACAGAACAGGAAGAGGCATATACAAAATCCCGGACAAGCTCAAGCTCAGGATCTGTACAGCAGTTAATCAGGGTTCGTGTACTTTCAACATTAATGGAAAAATGAGCCTTGTGATTGCTTTGACAGGCAAACTCTCCCACAATCCCGGCAAGGTGGATAATGCCGTCAATTCCTTCAAGTGCATAAATGATATCCCTTGAATTCCTGCAATCCCCTTCAAAAAGTTCTATTTTCCCGTCAAAGGCCTGAATTGACACCTTACCCCAGTTAAACAGATCAAACACAACAGGTTTATGTCCATTTTTCAAAAGCTCTTCCACAACAAGAGAACCTATATATCCTGCACCACCAGTAACCAGTACCCGCATTGATATAATCTCCAAATATAATTTTTTAAAATTTTACCGTAAAAACCATTGAATTGTTTTTTCAATGCCTGTTTTCAATTCCGTTTCAGATGACCATTTTAACATTTTTCTTGCCTTTGATGTGTCTGAATAATTTCTTTGAACATCTCCTGTTCTTTTTTCAGAATACTGCACCTGGATATCAGGTTTTGATTGTCCTTTTTCAGGCTGTTCGTTTTTAAATTGTGCGTTTTTAAATTGGTCAATAATGATATCAGCCATCTCTTTAACACTTGTTTCCCTGTTGGTTGCAATCTGAAAAATCTCACCCCCAACCCCCTGGGCAATGGCAGCGCACCGGACCGCTTTTATCAAATCCGCTATATAGATAAAATCCCTTGTCTGGGAACCGTCTCCATAGATTTCAAGGGGTTTATTGTTCATCAGATATTTAATAAATTTTGCTACAACACTGTCCTTATGCCCTGAATATTCTCCATATACATTACCAAATCGCAGGGCAATGGTTTCAATGCCAAATGACCTGAAAAATGCTGAGCAATACCCTTCCCCAGCCAGTTTGCTTGCCCCGTAGGGAGAAACAGGCCGTGGAGGCATGGTCTCGGTTATTGGAGGTTCACACTCTCCGGCAGGCGCTCCGCTTGAAGCAAAAACAAAGCGTTTGACATGATTAAATCTTGCCGCTTCAAGACTATTTAAAGTACCAATGACATTTGTAAGACAGTCACTTCTAGGATCTTGAACCGAAGGGGCTACACCTGTATTGGCAGCAAGGTGAACAATCACGTCAATTCCTTTAGCCGCTTGAACCATAAGATCAGCGTCCAGAATATCCCCTTGAATAAATTCAATATCCCCTGGGGAACAAACCTGGCTTAAGTCTTCTTTGGTTCCCACAGAAAGATTATCAATAATTCTGATCCCATGTCCCTCCTCAGTAAGAAGGTTTTTCACAAGATTTCTTCCGATAAATCCGCAGCCGCCTGTAATCAGCCAATTCAAGCCCATTTTACACCTCTGAAAATCCGCTCTTTATCTATTTTACTTCTATGCTTTATCACAAAAGACATCATTTCGACAAGGACATCCATTGTAAGAAAATTGGGTTCAAGTCCAAGCTCAACCAGGCCCGTATATACCGGGTTATAATAATGTTCTTCCAGCTCTTTTCTGGGATTATCAAGATTCTGTATTTCCACATCAATTCCCAGCTCTTTTCCTGCTATTCTGACCTTTTCAGCCAATTGGTTAACGGTGAATGTTTCTGTTAATTGATTGAATATTTTCAACTCACCTTTATCTGCAGGGTTTTCAAGGGAAAGCCTGACACATTCAAGGGTATCCTTAATATTCAAATAACCCCTTGTCTGACCTCCTTTGCCATAAACGGTCAAAGGATAGCCCGCAACAGCCTGAACAACAAATCTATTCAATACCGTACCAAAAAGTTCATCATAGCTGAAAAAAGGTAAAAGCCTTTCATCTGACTGATTCTCATCTGTAAAAATTCCATACACAGGGCCCTGCATCAAATCCGTTACCCGCAGTCCCCACATGCGGACATAATACCAGAGAAGATCTGTATCCATGATTTTGGTTGTGTGATAAAGGCTTCCTGCCTGGCGGGGAAAGAGAAATTTATCCCTGCGTCCCTTACTCTCAATATCAATCCAGCCCTCTTCAATATCAATATTTGGTGTTCCATACTCACCCATTGTCCCAATCTTAACAATCTGAGCATCTGGAGTATATTCTTTTACGGCAAATATAATATTGGCCGTAACCATAAGGTTGTTATTTAATGTCAGGCTGGCTGCCTGCCTGTTGAGCATGGAATAGGGGGCAGAAGGCTGTTCAGCATAATGTACAACGGCATCGGGCAAAAAATCTTTAAACACACCTTCAATAAACTCCCAAAGGGTTAAATCTCCAATAAGAACTTGAATTATATTCCCTGTTTTTTGTTCCCAGATCTTTGATCGTTCCAGTAAATTGGGAACCGGGAATAAGGGTTCGGAATCTTCCTTTAATGCCATTTCCCGTCTCAGGTAGTTGTCCACAACCAGGACATCATGGCCCTTTGCTGAAAGATTCATGGCTGTGGGCCATCCAAGATAACCGTCTCCTCCTGCTATTAGAATTTTCATTTTACTAATTTCCCTTTCTGTCTCCCGGCCAATACCGTTGGTCAGGATGATTTTTTGCAACATTATTCGGATCAAGCAGCCTGCTATTCAGCAAAAACTCTTTTAATTCCCCTTGATCCAAGGGGGTCTCGTGGGCAGAAACATAGGGATCATTCACCTGGTCTGACAAAAGATTTAAATAATCATATCCAATATCCTGATACAAGCCCCTGAAGGCCGGAAGAACAGAAAAATAATGATCCAGCTCCACAGCTCTTCTTGTTTCCTCAAGGCTCATCAGCTCTTCATATATTTTTTCCCCGGGCTTTACGCCGATTTCAATTATTTTGATATCCTGTGGCTTACGGCCATATATCGGGGCCAGTTCTTCAATCATAACCTTTGCAAGATCACTTATCCGGACGACAGGCATTTTTGTCACAAATACCTCCCCCCCCCTGGCTATTGCAGCGGAATCAATTACAAGGCGGGCTGCAGCTTCTATATTCATAATAAATCTTGTCATGCCGGCATCGGTCAATGTCACAGGACCGCCTTTTTCTATCTGCTTTTGAAAGATGGGTATCACAGATCCACTGGACCCAAGAACATTCCCGAAACGTGTGGAGGCAAATATGGTATTGTTTGAAAAATTATTGGAATTTGCAGCTGTGATCAGCCTTTCCCCCATTAATTTGCTGGTACCCATTACATTTGTTGGATTAACAGCCTTGTCAGAGCTTGTAAAAATCACCTTGGAAACATGATTTTCAATGGAGGCTTTAATTATATTCTGCACACCATGGATATTGGTTTGAACCGCTTCAAAAGGAGATCTTTCACACATCACAACATGTTTTAATGCAGCTGCATGGAACACGATATCGATACTGTTCATAATGCGCTTGATTTTTTCAATATCCCTGACATCTGCAAGAACAAATCGAGCCCGCTGATCATTCAGGTACAGCTGGTCCATAAAAAACAAAGCACTTTCAGAGTTATCTATCCCTATCACTTCGGAAGGATTATACTGGCCATCATTCAAAAGAATACGAAACAACTCTGATCCCACTGTACCGCAGGCACCTGTTATAAGAACACGTTTATTTTCTAATGGATCATTCACAACTTTTCCTCTTTGTTTAAAAATAATGAAGACTTTTTACAGCTCCGCCCTGTCAATTACACTCTAAAAGCGCATAACTTATTGTTTTTATAAGATTTTTTATCTTTTTCAAAATCTATTGATAATACACAAATTTATATGCCATGTCAAAAAAAATATGATCTTTAAATATTTCAAGAAGCAGTGAATTGATTTGCATTTTCTCAAACCCAGTTTTATTCATGGTGTTACTAAACCGATTTCTTTAAAATCCTTTCTCGTATTTAGTGGTATATTCAGCTTCATACTTTCCGATTCAAGGATATCTGCACTAAATTCCGTCACAAAGTTTAAATCACTACGATCACCATCCAAATTAATTATGGTGGGTTGATCCGTGGAAATATATGCACCTATTGCTTCGCCGGCATCCCCAATATAACCATCATTATCAGAATCAGTACCTGCGAAAATATTATAACGGCCCGCTGGAATATCTGTGAATTGATAATAGTAGACCCCATTTTCACCCGAAGTAGAGATTATATCAATGACCTCATTTGTTTCATAGTTCACCAGCAGGATATACTGCTGGCCTGCATTGGGCAACATGATGGAACTTGATACCCGCATTTCTACAACAACTTCCACAGTATTTTGTGTTGAAACAATTGCAAGGCTTGTAGAATAGATATCATTGCCTAGGCCTTCGCGATTAATAGTGATCATATAGGTACCCAGGCCGTTTTCATCCACCTGGTTCTGGCTGATGGAAAGCCAGTCTGCCGTTTCAATAATATTAATAATCGACAAAGAACCTTCCCCGATCTTTGACAGGGTCAAAAGAGCTGTTTCACCTGCAGAGCCCATATTCAAGCTATTGGGCATAACACTTAAAAACGTGGGTATCGTCCCTGTCATTGCAGCCTGAACCGCCTTGCCTGCATCAATAAGACCGTATCCATACAGGTCGTCACGACCTGTTGAACCAAGGTCCGAAACAATGGTACCGCTTTCAAGAAATCCGTCAAATTCCTCGGGTGTCAGTCCGGGCCGTTCAGCTTTCATCAGGGCAGCAACCCCGGCCACATGGGGAGCTGCCATTGATGTCCCCTGGTAAAAAGTATATGTCGTCTGAATGTCACCGGTTGAATCGTCTCCTGCAGTACTCAGGACACCATCGGCATATCCATCGCCATTGAGATCCGTGGAAAAATCCCCGCCAGGTGCTGCCACGTCAATGCTAGGCCCAAAATTTGAATATGGAGCTATCCCTGCGTTCATATTGACCGCACTTACGGAAACCACTCCTTCATAAGCTGCCGGGTAGGACGGTGCACTTTCTGCTGAATTGCCTGCTGCAGCAATAATAATAACCCCTGCATTTCTGGCCTGGGTAAAAACATCCTGCTCACTCTGTGAGTAGCCTCCACCGCCCAGACTTAAATTAATAATATCTGCCGGCTGATCCGGGATAACTCCGGAATCGTTATCAAGACCGGCGGCATAACGCACGCCCTGCATGATGTCATAGCTGAATCCCATCCCACCCTCGCCAAGTACTCGAACAGGCATGATCAAGGAATTCCAGCTGACGCCCGCAACTCCTGTTTTATTATTTGTTTTTGCTGCAATGGTGCCTGCGACATGGGTCCCATGGAAAGAGCTGCCTCCCAGGCTTTGATCGCCAGGATCCTCTGCATCAGGATCAATACCGTCACCATCAAGGCTCAGGGAGGTGCTGGAGATAAAATCATACCCGTCTTTTGTCTTACCAATTATGTCCGAATGATTCTTCAGAATGCCCGTATCAATAACCGCTACCAGGACATCATCGCTGCCAATTGTGACATCCCATGCATCTGGAAGGTTAATCAATGAATAATGCCATTGAAATGAATAATATTCATCATCCGGCACTAGATAGGCATATCGAATATAATTGGGATCTGCACTTTCAACATCAGAACGGTCCCGCAGATCCGCTATTTTATACAGGGTGGACAGCCTGGCCTCCACATCTGGTTCGATCAAAGCGTTGGCAAGAATCTTCCGGCTTTCTGATCCCAATGTCATAACTCCGGAAGCCTTGGTTTTAAATTTTGTCTTGTCCATCCCGAACAATCGATGTCGACCTCCCCCCCCTGCCCGGAATTCCAGGCCCAGGGTACTGAAAATATCTGACTGGTTTGAAAAAGTATTACCCTGGTTTTCTTTAAATCTGGCAATGATTTCTCCGGGTGCAAACGGGCTGCTCAACCTCAATCCTGACATTTGCACCACATTATTCATCTGGCCTATGGTCAGTGTATAATTAGATGCCTTGCGCCTGGCATGAACCTGTATCAAATAGGCACCGGATTTGTTCACCAGGATAGACTCAATATCGGAAACAGCAACACTTGAATCTATTAATTCAAGGGTTGCAGCGTCGTAGAGATAAATATCCAGATTGGTCCTGAAAATATCAGCAATACTGAGTATAATAGCATCTCCCGCTAATAAATCGACTCTGTACACATCGTTGATGTCACCGTTTTCAAAGGAACGACCCAAATTACCAGAATAGGGCTGGTTCACATAGCCGCCCAGGGTAATCGGTGTCATAAGCAACTGGGCATCATCGGCCGTATCATTGGAAAGATAAGGAGCCTCAGGATCATTGACATCATTGTCAATGGCTGTGTTGGAAGCGGCTATAACCATGCCGCTCAGATTATAGTTCCCCTCTATTGTATGGGAAACCGGCCAGTGTTCCCAACCCAGTTTGCCCGAGTTAGGTGTATAAATTTGAACCCATAATTCAATGGAATTGCCATATTCAGGTGCTGGAAACATGATTTTCCCAAGATCTTCAGCCCGGACCCAACCGTTTCCATCGGCATAGTACGCAGTGGTATCTACAAAATCACCTGAGGTACCGGCTGCATTTCCTATCCATAACCGGTACCATGTTCCCGGGGAAATATTCATATCATTGAACATCTGGTCAAATGGCAGGTCCTGGGTCACCCGGGTTGTAACATCCTCTTTTGAGATATTGCCAAAATTGACGTTCCCAGTGCTCCAGGTCATTTTCAAATTTGGATCGCTCCATCGACCCACCCACAGAACTGTATCATCGGCCTGGGCAAAATCAACCCGAAGCTGGGAAAGATCCCTTCCCTGGACCCACCCATTTCCATAATCATTAAATAAACTTGTATCAACAAAATTTCCAGTTTCCAGGGCATTGCCGGTCCACAATTGATACCATTCTGCCAGGCCTTCTGAGTCCGTAAAAAGATCAGCAAAATAAATATCAGTTGCAAGGGGCTCGGAATTAAATGTAACATTGCAGAATCCATGTTCACAAATCAATCCAGTGAAGATCACTATTAACCATATTTTTTTCATCAATTTCACTGCTAAACTCATGTATAATAATTCTTTCAATAGAAAAAATGTGTCATTAACTTTTAAAAACTATCCTTCATCGGAATTATAATGACGGGTTACTTTTACACTGTTAAGGGCAGGATCGATCTCAACAATCGAAATATTTTTTTCCGAGCCCAAAGAATCTCCCAAAGGGCCTGTTTGATGAACCTCAATGGTATCAAACAGGGTATAATCCTGCCATATGTGCCAATGGCCCACAAACATGGCAAGGATCTTATGTTTATAATGCTCTGCGATTTCATAAAACATGTCCCCGGGATCAATGCCATAAGCATCAAACAACAATGAACTTACATTGCCAGGGTCATCTTCCCGGGGAGGATGATGACAGAATATAATAGCGGGTTCAGGGCGTTGGAGGCATTCTTCCAGCCAGACCATTTGCGCCAGGTCAAATGATCCTTTACACCCGGCTTCCGACTGTAACCCAGCGCAGGGTTCAAGCCTTGCCGACCCCAGGTTGCTGTTTAAAAAAATCATCTGAATCCCCTTGTGGACAAAGGAGTAGTAGGGCTCTGTTTCAAGGACCTTTTTCCAAACAGATTCAACAGCTTCTATATTTAAGGTAGTTATATGTTCATCAATATCAGGATCAAATCCTATATTGTAATCATGGTTCCCAAAGGCAACTTTATAAGGCGGAATCAACTCGTCAAACATCTGTTTGAATCTTTCAGCAGGATTGTCATCGCCAATAAGGTAATCATCCTGGTCCTCACTGAACAGGCAGCCCACAAGATCCCCGGTTACAGCGACAAAATCAGCATCTGAGTAATACTCATTGATCAGGTCTACGGCCTGTTGGATATTGTCTAAATTGTCCTGATTGTAATAGAAATAATCATCCGGGTTCCCTGGAATTCTCACATGGACATCAGAAACCACAACAATCCGGAAAGGAGTGTTCTCATTTGAGTTTTCATCATCCAACCTGCACCCGGCAAGGCCAATGAACAGTATCAGGATCAACAATGGGATTTTTCTATATCTTGTTATATGCATCTTTAATTTTTTTGCCTGCCTGTTTTTAAGAGGCTATATTTTCTTAGATAAGTTCATTTTGTAATTTTTTTAAAAAATTTTGTCAATCCTTGATATACAGGAATGGCTGATTACGAAAAAGGTTCTTGACAGGCGAAAATTTATATAATAGTGATTAATAATAGTCATTTCTTCATTTATCGTAAATACAAAAATAAGGAGGGGAAAATGTATGTGATTAAAAATAGGGGGTTTGCTCTGATATTTTTTTGTCTTGTCCTTGGAATATCCGGCCTGTCCCATGCAGACAATGTCTTTTTTGATGATTTTAATTCAAATGCCAACGAATGGTTGATTGAAGAAAACAATCCCAACGGACTTTTGAGTATCAGCAACGGATTTTATTATTTTGCCAATTATGTTGACAGCGGTTCCATGATGACAATCCAGGAAATCCTGATTGATCAAACCCGGGATTTTGAGGTTGAAACTCAAATAACGAAAAATGGCGGTGATGAAACGCTGCCATATTTCGGACTGACCTGGACAGATAACAATACCAACAATTACCTGGATTTCGGCATTGATGGATTTGGATGGTTTTCAATTTATATGGTTGTTGACGGTACAGGAACCAACATCGTTGAATGGACCGAGTCACCATACCTAAATCAGGGTATTGGCGGGATCAACAAACTTTCAATAAAAAAAACAGACAATACTATTGAGTTTTATATCAACGACAACGTGGTTCATTCCATGGCCGCAGTAACCCTGGCAGGTGATCATATAGGTTTTTTCATTGATGGAGCCCAGGATATAGCCATTGATTATCTTTATGTTACCCAAGACGGCTCATCCAACTCCAGCGCAACATGCGAAACCGTTCCCGGTGCTGTATCATTAACTGCGCCCACTGGAACTACCACAGACACCTCCCCAACCCTTACCTGGAATTCCGATTCCTGCGCAACCTGGTACAAGGTTTACCTTGTCAACACCGCCACAGACTACAAATTTGTCCAATGGTATGAAATTGAAAACAATTTCACTAACTACCCGGAAGCCACCTGTTCAGGAGGAACCTGCTCGGTTACCCCTGGCGTCACTCTTGCCAGCGGAAATTATGAATGGTGGGTAAGAACATGGAATGAAAACGGCAATGGCGCCTGGAGTTCCACTGGCAGCTTTACAGTCCAGGGAGATGACACCCTGCCGGCCAAGATTTACTTGACGTCTCCGTCAGGCAATATCAACGGCCTGGGCACCACATTCACCTGGAACCAGGACGCTGATGCCACATGGTATAAGCTCTATTTAGCCAGTTCAACAGGATATAAATTTGTCCAATGGTA
>JAQICW010000003.1 GCA_027858355.1 Desulfobacula sp. | reverse complement strand
AGAACATCCACAAGCATCAACCGTCTGAATTTGTCAAAACCGACCTCTATTTTACCATCTTCATTCACCAGGCCGATGCTTAAAAATTCAGTGGTTATCATATCATTAATAAGACAGGTAAGCTCTTTGAGGCTGGTGATTTCATCTTTGCTCAGCCCTGAAATCTGTCCTGCTTCGTTCCAGTTTATATAACGATCGGTGATTTCCAGCTTGGTGGAAACATCAATGATGGGTTTATCAAATTTTTGATCCGGCACGGGCATTTCCTTAAGGCCTAAATCCTCCGGTGTTATCTGGCCATTTTCAAGGCGTTTGAAAACACTGCTGCCGGGAGGTAAACACTTTCTGTAAATAACCTCATGGGGAATAAGGAAGGTTGACTTTTCTTTTGCATAACCTGAATAATCATACTCCTTACCATTGGACTTAGGGGGAATTATTCTAAGCAATTCAACTTCCATGACGTTCACAGGTTTTTTAACCTGGGACAGTTGTTTGACAATACCCTCTTCTACCAGGCCAAGGTAATGGGTTGGTATACCTTGTTTTTCCAGTTTTTCAAAAAAATAGGCACCCAGCAATGCAATAGCAGCTCCTTTATGTTGGATATTATCCGGCATCTCACCCCAGTCAAAAATGGAATAGCGGTCGGAAAAGGTAAACCTTGCCCGTCCCGGAGTGTCCATCAAAGCTTCCTGTAATATTTGAAAATCCTTTACACTACCCATTGCAAACATCCATGTCATCTGTTTCCAATGCATCTTTTGCTGTTTTCTGGTACGCCTCTACCTTCTTTTTGACCTGGTCATCGGACAGGGCTATAATTTTTGCCGCAGCCAGGGCGGCATTGGCCGGTTCCAAAACAGTCATAGGTGCAACAGCAGAGGGCATCCTCAGGCTGGAGTAAACATCTGCCCCGGCAAATTTATCGCTGTAGGGCGGGCAGGCTATGACCGGACAAAAGGTCTGTGCATCGGTAAAGCCACTGAGGGCATTGCTTCTTCCTGCAACTGTAATAAAAACCACCCCTTGTTTTTCATAGTCTTTAATCAGTTCATAACACTTTAGCGGGACTTTATGGGCAGAAGCCACCCGCATTATGCTTTCCACTCCCAGTTTCTCCAGATTTTCCTGGATTTTTTCGCACCACTTAAGATCGCTTTTTGATCCCATGATTATTATTACTTTACCCATTGTCTATCTCCTTTAAGTATTAAGTTTCAGTTAAAAGTTAAATATTTGTTTATATGACAAAATTGATCAATATGTCTCCTGATTCAACGGCCTGGCCGATGTTAACCAAAACCTCTGCTATTTCACCATCACAGGGAGAGGCCACACCGCTTTCCATTTTCATGGATTCAAGGATGATCAATTCCTGTCCCCTGTATACCTTGTCCCCTTTTTTGGCCCGTATATCCACCACCAGGCCGGGCATGGGGCATTCCAGTACATTATCCGGCCTGTGTTTAACCGGAATGGGCATATGGGAGATCAACTCCCATTCCTTGGGATCATAGATCTCAATGGTCCGGGTGATGCCGCAGAATGCCGCCCACAGAAAACTGCCCTGGTTTTGAAGTCGGAACCGATGGGTTTGGCCATTAATCAATAATTTGATCCTGCGCCGGTAAAATTCAAATTCCGGTGTCTCAACCTGGTATTGCCGGTCTTCAACCATGATGGTCCAGTGATGGGTCTCTTTGCCCGGTTCAAGCCTGACAGACAGAATATCAGCGCCTGCCTTGACCATATAGGCAATGGGATGAATCTTTTCCTTTTGACCGCCCACATTGGATGCCATGGGCTTGAGGGATTCAACCACAAGGTTCCGTCGGTTGTGATGGACAAGGGCTGCCGCCAGAACCATATAATGTAGCTGATAGGCAGGGGGATCAGACCTGTTTAACAAGGCTTCCATGTTTTCAGCAATAAAGTCTGTTGACAATTGGCCTTCCACGAACAAAGGATGGTTTAAAATGGCATTGGCAAAATCAATATTTGTTAAAGGGCCTTCAACATGATAGCCGTTTAAGGCATCCACCAGGGTTTGCCTTGCCGCTTCCCTGGTTTCTCCCCAGGCAATTACCTTGGCCATGAGGGAATCATAATAAATGCTGATCCGGCTCCCGGCGTGAAATCCGCTGTCAACCCGGACATTTTTCCCCTTAGGTTCGGCATACCTTGTAATCATCCCGGTGGAGGGAACAAAATCCTTTCCAGAATCTTCTGCACAGATTCTGGCTTCCATGGCCCACCCATTGAGAGAAACCTGTTCCTGGGTGATGGGAAGGGGCTGGCCGGAGGCTATCTGCAATTGAAGTTCCACCAGGTCAAGGCCGGTGATCAATTCGGTCACCGGATGCTCCACCTGGAGCCGGGTGTTCATTTCCAGGAAATAAAATTTTCCATCCTGGTCCAGCATGAATTCTACGGTGCCGGCATTAGTGTACCCTGCCTGTTTAGCAAGATTACAGGCAGCTTCTCCCATCTGTTTTCTCAATTCAGGGGTCACTGCCACGGAAGGGGCTTCTTCAATGATCTTCTGATACCGGCGCTGGATAGAGCACTCCCTTTCCCCCAGATAGATGGCATTGCCAAAGCTGTCGGCCATGATCTGTATTTCAATGTGCCGGGGAGCTGAAATATAACGCTCCAGTAAAATTTTATCACTTCCAAAGGCTTTTTTTGCCTCCTGCCGGGACTGGGCAAGGGCAGCCGGCAGCTTATCCTGCGAAATAACAATATGCATGCCCTTTCCCCCGCCGCCGGCAGCTGGTTTCAAGATCACGGGATATCCGATCTCTTCTGCCTGGGCCAGGGCCTCAGCTTCATGGGCAATGGGATTGGAATATCCTGGAACCGTGGGCATCCCTGCTTTTTCTGCAACTTTTTTCGAGGCGATTTTGTCTCCAAGAAGGGCAATGGCAGAGGGCGGGGGGCCTATGAAGGTCAGGCCTGCATCTTTCACAGCCTGGGCAAATATCTCATTTTCCGATAAAAACCCATATCCGGGATGAATGGCATCACAATTATTATCCCTGGCAGCCTGGATGATTTTTTCATGGGAGAGATAGGACTTGCTGGAGCGGGGATCTCCCAGACAGACAGAACCATCTGCAATTAGGGTATGGCAGGAAAACTGATCTGCATCGGAATAAACTGCCAAAGTTTCAATTCCCATGCGCTTGCATGTTTTGATGACCCGGACTGCAATTTCACCACGATTGGCGATAAGTATTTTTTTAAACATTGGTCTCCTCACAAAGGTATATTTCCATGTTTACGATCAGGGCCGGTCACTCTTTTGCCTTCCAGGAACTGGAGGGAGCGAATCAATCTGTGGCGGGTGTTCCTGGGAAATATGACATCATCTATATAGCCGCGCTGGGCCGCAAGAACCGGGGTTGCAAAGGTATTGCGGTACTCGCTCATTTTTTCATTTAACAGGGCTTCCGGGTCATCAGCCGCTTTAATTGCTTTTCGATGGATGATTTCAGAAGCACCCTTGGGCCCCATAACAGCAATTTCCGCACTGGGCCAGGCATAGTTTATGTCGCAGTGGATATGCTTGGAGTTCATGACCAGGTAGGCGCCACCATAGGCCTTGCGCACAATGACGGTAATGCGCGGCACGGTGGCTTCGGTAAAAGCGTAGAGAAGCTTGGCACCATGGCGGATGATGCCGCCATGTTCCTGGTCAGGGCCGGGCATGAACCCCGGCACATCCACAAGACAGATCAAGGGAATATTAAAAGAATTACAGAACCGGACAAATCTGGCCGCTTTTGCCGAGGCATCACTGTCCAGGGCCCCGGCCAGCACTGCGGGCTGATTGGCCACAAGGCCGATGGTCTGACCCCCGAGCCTGCCTAATCCGCAGATGATATTCCGGGCAAATCTTGCATGCACCTCCATGAATTCCGCGCCATCCAGGATGCTGTATATCAATATGTTCATGTCATAGGTCTGGCTGGGGCTGGAAGGCACCAGATGATCCAGGGCAGGGTCTGTCCTGTCTTCAGGATCACGCAGGTTTAAAAAGGGGGCATTCTGCCGGTTGTTGGAAGGCAGATAGTTGATCAATCGTCGAACTTCCCTGAGACAGAGAATATCGTTCTGGCTGGTAAAATGGGCCACCCCGCTTTTTTCTGCATGGACTTTGCTTCCGCCCAGGTCTTTGGATGATATCTCCTGATGGGTGACCGTCCTCACCACATTGGGTCCTGTCACAAACATATAGGAGGACTCTTCTGTCATAAAAACAAAATCTGTAATGGCAGGGCTGTAAACAGCCCCTCCGGCACAGGGTCCCATAATACAGGAAATCTGGGGAATCACCCCGCTGGCCCAGACATTTCTGTGGAATATTTCACCATAGGCTGCCAGGGCATCCACCCCTTCATGGATACGGGCCCCTCCGGAATCATTCAGGCCGATAAGGGGAGAACCTACCTTGACAGCCATGTCCATTACCTTGCAGATTTTCTGGGAATGGGCTTCCCCAAGAGAGCCGCCAATGACGGTAAAATCCTGGGTAAAGACAAAAACCTCCCGTCCGTCAATGGTGCCGTGGCCGGTGATCACACCATCACCCGCATAGGTACGCTCCTGGCCAAGGGCGCCCCCCCGGCTGGTTTTCAGCATGTCGAACTCTTCAAATGAGCCTTGATCCAATAAAAGAAGAATCCGTTCCCGGGCAGTCAGCTTGCCTAAACCGTGCTGGGTCCGGATACGGGCATCCCCCCCTCCTTTTCCGGCTTCTTCCCGCATGGTCTCAAGATTGGTAATGGTATCATGGGTATTCATTGTATCTCTCCTTTGGGTAAAACCCTGGGTTGATCATCTCTCAGACAGGTCCGGCTGCTTCATAGCCCAGGTCAAAAGCCTTTAAATTGGTGCTTACAAAAGCGGCTTTTGTTTTTTCCCGGATCATCCGGCGAAACAGGTCAGGGGTCAGGGGCTTTTTCAGGGTATGGACCAGGGCTCCCAGCATGACCATGTTGAGAGAGAGCTTTGATCCTGCCTCCATGGACAGTTCAGTGGCATTGAACTGGACAAGTTTTTGCACCCGGCCCTGGATTTTTTCCATAGAGGTTCCCACATCTGGATATTGGTCAATGCCCAGGCCCACGGTAAAGGGCGGGACAGGCCGTGTGTTGGTAATCACCACGGAATCGGCATTGCATTTGGGCATGGCCCGGATGGTTTCACAGGGCTCAAATCCCAGGAGAACATCTGCCTCTCCATCGGAAATACAAGAGGTATTTCCCTTTCCCAGGAGAATCATGGACTCAACCACTCCCCCCCTCTGGGCCATGCCGTGGAATTCAGACATACGTACAGGAACACCCGCTGCGATTGCGGCTTCCCCAATAACCCGGGCAGCCAGTATATTGCCCTGCCCGCCAACCGCCACAATCATGATCTTGGTTAAATTCATTGCACACGCTCCTTTTTAACGGGTAATATGGCATTTTCAGGACAGATCTGTACACAGAGCATACAGCCTGTGCAGGATGCAGCATCAATAAATACCTTTTCATTTTCCAGGTAAAAGGCGGGACAGGCCACCCGGGTCAGACAGTCCCGGTGGTTTTTGCATTTATCCTGATTCACGTAAAAAGGACGCTCTTTTTTACCATGGGGAAGGGTCCGCTCATACAGGGGGCAGGCTGCCCGGGAAATCAGCACTGAAATTCCTTTGTGGGAAACAACCTCTTTGATCACTTCAAGGGATTTATGGTATTTAAAGGGATCGATGACCCCTATCTTTTCAATGCCCATGCCCTTGACGATATTTTCAATGGAAAGTCTTGTCAAGGCAAGTCCCATATGGTTGATGTCGGCTCCTGGGTGGGGCTGGTGGCCTGTCATGGCCGTGGTGCCGTTATCCAGGATCACCAGGGTGAAATCATGGTTATTGTAAACTGCACTGGCTAAAGGTGAAAGACCGCTGTGGAAAAAAGTGGAATCCCCTATAAAGGCCACTACTTTTTTGCCCGTGGCCCGGGCAAAGCCACCGGCTGTTCCCACACCTGCTCCCATGGCAATGAGAAAATCACCCATACTCAGGGGAGGCAAAAGCCCCAGGGTGTAACAGCCGATATCCGTGGGGTAAATGGCATCATCTCCCAACACCTCCCGTATGGCCACATAGCTTGCCCTGTGGGGACAGCCTGCACACAGAACCGGCGGCCGCTGGGGTGCCGGGGGAAGGTCAGAGGTCTGGACCGGAGATTTTTCTGTAAAGGAAAGGCCAAAACAGGAAGCAATCACCTGTTTGACCATGGCAGGGTCAAATTCATAGAGCCGGGAGAACAACTCTTTTCCTTTTCCAACGATGGGAAGGGTTAGGCCTGCCTTCTGGGCACAGCTTCTCACGCTTTCTTCCATGTAAGGCTCTCCCTCTTCGACCACCAGGGCTTTTTCACAGCCGACCAGGGCATTCTGGATCAAAGTTTCCGGCATGGGATGGGAAAAACCGATGCGGAGAATTTTAAACTGATCTTCCTGGCCCAGATCCTGTAAAGCATCTTTCACATATCCATAACTGACCCCATTGCAGATGATCAAACGGTTCCCGCTGCCCTGGACAATGTTCCAGGAACTTTTGTTGGTAATGTTCAGGGCCTTGTCATAATTTTCCAGCAGCTTAATATGGAGCTTTCTGGAAACAGCAGGCACACACACATAGGAAAAAGGATCTTTGGTAAAACTTCCCCGGGTCTTTCTTTCCTGGATCTCCCCCAGGGTCACCACGCCGGAGGAGTGGTTGATGCGGGTGGTGGTACGTATGATCACGGGTTCCTTGAGCAGTTCCGACAATTCAAAGGCGTACTTGGTCATCTCTTTGGCTTCAGACACGGAAGAGGGTTCTAAAATGGGCAGTCCGCTTAATTTGCCGTAAAACCTTGTATCCTGTTCGTTCTGGCTTGAAAACATGAAGGGGTCATCGGCAACAATCAAAACCAGGGGGCCCACAACTCCAGTGTAAGCCAGGGTCATCAATGCATCTGATGCCACATTCAAACCCACATGTTTCATGGTGCATATGGCCTTTAACCCACACATGGCAGCGCCTGCCGCCATTTCAAGGGAAACCTTTTCATTGGCACTGTATTCAAAATAAAGATCTGTTTCCTGGGAGATCTGGAAAAAATTCAAGGCAATCTCTGAGGAAGGGGTGCCGGGATAGGCTGCAGCAAAGGCAAGTCCGGCCTCAATGGCTCCCCTGGCAATGGCTTCGTTTCCCAGCATGAAGACCTCTTCTCCAGGATTGTTTTTCAGTATGTGATGCATGGGTTTACACCTTTATCCTTTAGCTTTTTGCGTGAAAAAGAGCAGGCATGCCGGGATATTGCAGCATACCTGCACTTTAAGTAAACAATTTTAGATAAAAACTTACTCTTCTTGTGGTTTTCCAAGTACCTCCGCAAACATCTCCATATCCCACACTCTTGAATTGGCAATATTCTGGCGAAATTTAATAAAATCCGCTGTATCCCTGCCCGTGATTTTTTTTGTGTTAAAGGCGCCAAACCCCAGGAAGGCCTCACCGCTCATATTGGCAGCCAGCCAATGCCTGTGTGAATTTTTTGTTGCATCCCAGAAGACTTTTTTCTTCTGACGGATGCTGTCAATGGACTGGGCAAGACAACCTGGAAAAAGATTGGCAAATGTCCAGACAATCTTGTCCACCTCTTTATCCAGAAGCTCAAAGTCCGCATCAGCCTGGTGTTTTTTCACAAAAGCCCTTGCCTTTTCACCCTCCTCCCCGGTCTTGAGTTCACCATAGACAATTTGTCCGGCTTCAACATATTTGTCCGTGATAATCATGGGGTTTATTACCCATTCTCCATCCACCTTGAGCACAGGCACTACCTTGCTGATAAGGGTTTTCATCTTCATCTTGTAAGAAGACCACATTTCACAGGACACACAATTCCACATGGCATCCTCCATACTCAGGAACCAGGGCAGAAAATCCGAAGACCCGCCCACGGGAGCTGAACCATGTTTTGGCCCGGCCTGGCCGAAAACAGCAAGATCTGATGAAATAGTTATATCACAGGCCATGCCGATCTCCTGGCCGCCCGCCACCCGCATGCCGTTTACACGGCAGATAACAGGTTTTTTGCACATGAGGATTGCATCAACCATGTGGTTGAACAGATCCATATACTGACCATACTCTTCGGGTCTCTGGCTATAGAATTCACTATACTCCTTTGTATTGCCCCCCGTACAAAAAGAATAGGGTCCTGTGCCTGTAAAAATGACGGCCACAACACTTCTGTCCAGGGAGGCATTTTCAAACCCTGCTATCACACCCTTAACCATCTCCGAGGTATAGGAATTATATTGTTTTGGGTTGTTAAGTCTGATCCAGGAGACAAAAAGGTGATCCACAATCTTTCCTTTGGGATCTGTCAAGGGTCTTTTCTCATAAACGACACAGGGTGCTTGTGTGCCCCAGTGATTGTCGGTATGCAACATATGGTCTTTCACTTCATTGTCTCTTGGCATCCATTCTAAAGCCATGATATTCTCCCCCAATTTTTAATATTTAACTGAATTTATTCCAGAAAAAAAGTCATCAAAAAATCCCGGGATGTGAAATTGATTCCGATCTGGTCAGAGACAACCTTTTTTCCTGTAATGCTTTCTATCTGCTCAACCAAAAGCACTTTGGACTTGTCGAACTGCCTGGTATAAGCTTCGTGAATCAAGGCCGCACCACCACTGCCTGCACTGGCTTTAACTTCTGCCGGACAGACAAAATTTTCTGCACGGATCACCAAAATTTTTTGGTCCAGTAAAACCTTAACGGAGGCAATGATAAGGCCGAATTTGTTTTGCAAAAATTTTTTTGCCAATTCTTTAATAGCAATTTTTTGTTCTTCACAATTTTGTAAACCTTCCATTCTTTTTCGCTCTCACCCATGGTGTTATTCTCTTGTGCAGCATAGATTTTACCAGGCCTTAATCAAAACTACCCGGCTGCAAAAAAAGACAATAGACCTTACACAAAAAAAAATAGGCCAACAGTGATTGCACTGCTGGCCTATTCAAAGCTGATCATTTTGTAAAGTGGGTTTGATCCTCTTCTTATCTACCGAGTATTTTTAATATGTGACTCTATTCAGTTTGATTGGAGGTGTCAACTACTTTTTTAACACATCCTGTTCAAATGTTATGATAATAATCCTTTCTCCTGCTTTGGTACTGATGTCTGTATGAAAACTGACAACTTTTATGCCGGTAATATCCGTGACGACAGCCTCCAGCATTTTACTGGAATTTTCCAGAAGTTTTGCCCGGACCTTCTTTATGAGCAGAATACCGTCAGCATCCTTTGCCAGATGCCGTTCGGCCGGTGTTAGTACGCCTTTCAGGCGAATCAATATCATGTCTTCAATGATATGGCTTCTCACATCCACTGGGCCGCGTCCCATATGCTCTTTTTCAAAAGCAATCAACGCATTGCTTATTTCAGCTTCTAATTGTCCTTTGCTTTTCATCTGAACCAAGCTCCTAATATGTGGATATATACCTGATAAAACACTCTGGAAATCATATTTTTTTCAACCACCCTTTCCGCTTACAGTAAATATACTGGCTGATTCCGGATACAAACATTATAAAAAGAGAAAGCGGGTATAAGGTAAGGATAAGTAAATGCTTTTCTGCCTTTTGTCAAGTTTTGTCAATACGAGGAATTTTTTTTTACAAACCTGGAAAATAGACATTGGTTGTGAAGAATAATTATTGTTAATTCTGATGACAGGAAGGACAAAAATGCCTGCGTTTGCAGGCAAAGCCCTCGTACAGGAATTGAATGGTATTGATCCCCTTTTGTATGCGGCCAAAAAAGCCATTGGGCCAAGGCAATTGACAAAGGAAGAAGATTATAACAGGTTCAAAGAACTTGGCTGGGGTTTAAGGGCCTGGGACCAATGGGAATTCAACGCCTGTGATAAAAGATTCGGGGATGAATGGCCCCGGACTCCTGCCTTGCCTTGGGTCGCAGGTGCTGGGCCTTTGATATGGAGGACCGGACAAAGACACGTCCTGAGATCGAGCCCCACACATGGATATACTCACCAGACCAAGAACTCTCCTGGCCGGTAAAATCAAAGGAAAAAGCCGATCTCGTGATCTTTGACCCGCCATATTTTGACAAAAAAGCAGACGGTTATGGTGATAAAAGTATCTCCGGTCTGCCAAGGAAAGAATACCTTGAATTTCTTGAAGCCTT
>JAQICW010000750.1 GCA_027858355.1 Desulfobacula sp. | reverse complement strand
AAATAATGTTTCTGTTTATGATGGCGTTTGTATTGAAGATGATGTTTTCCTTGGGCCATCCAGCGTATTGACGAATGTTACAAATCCAAGATCGGAAATATCCAGAAAAAATCTGTATGAAAAGACATTAATTAAAAAAGGTTCAACCATTGGTGCAAATGCAACAATCGTCTGTGGTGTCACAATAGGCCGGTATGCTTTTGTTGCAGCAGGTGCTGTTGTGACAGATGATATTCCTGACTATACAATGGTGGTTGGTGTTCCTGCCCGGCCAACCGGTTGGATCTCCCGGCATGGACATAAGCTTGATAAAAAGAATGGTAATGGGTTTTACATTTGCCCTGAAAGTGGATTAAAGTATAGAGAAACAGAGGAAAAGACTTTAATTTGCGTTGATATTGAAGAAAATCAGAGTTTGCCAAAAGATATGAGAACAGGCAAGATGGATTATAAACAGTATAAAATTTCAAAAAAGTCTGATCAGGTATGAAACCAATAGAATTTGTAGATTTTAAAACACAGGCGTCGTTGATTGGTTCTGATATCAAACATTCAATTGATCGGGTTATAGCCCATGGAAGATTTATTATGGGGCCTGAAATATATGAGCTTGAAGAAAAACTTTCGGATTTTACAGACGCTAAATATGTTGTTTCGTGTGCCAGCGGGACTGATGCGCTATTGATGGCGTTAATGGCAATTGGTGTTGGACCGGGTGATGCTGTTTTTACCTCGCCTTTTACCTTTATTGCCACGGCTGAAGTTATCAGTCTTCTGGGTGCTGTTCCAGTTTTTGTTGATATTCAAAAAGATACCTTTAATCTTGATCCTGTTAAGCTTGAACAAGCTATAGAGACTCTTAATAAATGCCATAACGCCAAATTAACAGCAAAATGTATTATTCCGGTTGATATATTCGGACTGCCGGCCGAATATGAAACAATCAACAAAATTGCAGTGAAATATAATCTCATTGTAATTGAAGATGCGGCTCAAAGTCTTGGCGCGCAAGCAGGTGATAAACTGGCCGGTAATTTAACCGATATTGCAACCACAAGTTTTTTTCCGGCAAAACCCCTGGGCTGTTATGGGGACGGTGGTGCTATCTTTACCAATGACAGCAGATTGAACGAAAAACTGATTTCCATTCGAGTTCATGGGAAGGGTCAGCATAAATATGATAATGTGCGGTTGGGAATTAACGGCAGGATGGATACCCTGCAGGCAGCCATACTTATCCAAAAATTAAAAATTTTTAAAGACGAACTCAAAAAAAGATTGATTATTGCCCAAAAATATAGAGAAAGATTAAATGGATGGGTTCAATTCCAGACGATTTCGGACCAGCATACAAGTGCATGGGCTCAGTTTTCTTTTCTTTCCAAAGACCGCAGCAGCATTATGACAAAGCTTGAAACAAACAATATTCCCCATGCGATTTACTATCCAAAACCGCTTCATCTGCAGGAAGCATTTTCAATGTTGAAATATAAAAAAGGAGATTTTCCTATTGCAGAAACGGTTTCTGATACAATTTTAAGTATTCCAATGCACCCCTATCTTTCTGATGACCATATGGAATTTATAACCCAAACTATTGTGAGTGTCTTAAATTGATTTTCATGCAGATCATTATGAATAAAGTGTTTTTTAAACGGAGAAGTTATGTATAAAGACAAAACAGTCTGTGTGGTAATTCCCTGCTATAATGAAGAGACCCAGATAGAAAAAGTTATCACCACCATGCCTGAATATGTGGATCATATGATTATTGTTGATGATCTCAGCAAAGACAGAACCGTTGAGAAAATAAAAAAAAAACAGGAAATTAATAAAAAGGTCATTTTGATTGAACATACTATCAATCAAGGGGTTGGAGGTGCCATAGCAAGTGGCTATAAATGGGCTCGAGATAATGAAATTGATATGGCCGTTGTTATGGCAGGTGACGGGCAGATGAATCCAGATGATCTTCCTGTGCTTCTTGATCCGGTTGCAGACGGAACAGCAGATTATTCAAAAGGGAACCGACTGTTTACAGGAGAAGCGTTCAAAAAAATACCAACCATCAGATATTTCGGGAATGGTTTTTTATCCCTGATGACCAAAATTGCTTCAGGATATTGGAATATAGCAGATTCACAGTCCGGGTATACGGTTATAAATAAAAAGGCATTGAAAGTAATTGACTGGGATTTGATGTATAAGCAATATGGACAGCCCAACGATGTCCTTGTAAGGCTGAATGTGGAAAATTTCAAGGTCACTGATGTGCCGGTTGAACCGGTTTATAATATTGGTGAAAAATCTGGAATCAAAATCCATAAGGTCCTTTTTACCATAGGATGGCTTCTTACGAAATTATTTTTCTGGAGAATGAAAGAAAAATATATTATCAGGGATTTTCACCCGCTTGTTTTTTTCTATTTTTTAGGGTTTGGATTTTTAATATGTACTGTGCTATTATTTTTTAGGGTTTTTCTCCTCTGGTATCTCACCGGGCATATTCCTGCTATAAATGCTCTGGCAGCCATGTTTTCCTTTATGAGCGCAAGCCAGTTTTGCCTGTTTGCAATGTGGTTTGATATGGAAGCTAATAAACATCTTAAAGTTTGATACTCTCTATTCAGGAACGACCTTGATTCTTTGAAGTAAAGTGATCGATATGATAGAAGCACAATTTTTTTCTGAAAAGCAGGTGTATTCTATCTCAGTCAGACATGGCAATGGTAATTCATAGATTAGAATGGGACGGCCGGTGAAATCCTTTATTTTCATTTCTTCACCGGCAGTAAAGTCTTTACAGGAGGTTGTAATAACCGGCCCTTCAATCTTAGTAATGGTACAGGTTTGCTCGTATATTTGCCCGTCGGATTCACCTGAAAAACACAATTGTATCGCAGATAAAGAAAATATAAAAAAATTAAGAAGATATGTAGAAAATTTAGCCATTTTGATTCCCCCTTAACTTATTGTTCCTGCCAGGTTTCGAGTCCACTTCGGATTGATAGAGCCGGATCAATTGCAAGGGATTCAATAAGCCCTTTACTGGTCTGAATAAAACCTGTTGCCTGATTACCCTCTTGTTTTCCAACATGAATTCCTGGAGAAGATGCCAGACCCTCTCCAAGCGAGATAACATCAATTACTTTTGTTTGAGATGTACCATCCAAGGTAATCCCCACTGTTCCCTCGGACCCTACAAATATTGGCTTCAAATATGCTGTTCCCGTTGTAAAATACAGGCCGTATAAATAACTTTGGCCGCCATAGCTGCAAATATCCTGATTGGGCACAAAAGATGAGGCAAACACGGTGCCACCTATGACAGCTGTTTTTTCAATCACACGTTCGCCTGTGACGATTAACTCTCGCTCCCAGCCGTCATAGTTATTGGCTATTAAATCATTTAGGTCCCAAAAAGAATTAGCAGATATGCTGGTACCGTTTTCAGACATTTCACCTGAGTTAAGTATTGTATACGTGTCTGTATTATGGAGATTGGCAGTCGTTAATATTTTATTCAAAGCAGTATTTCGATAATAATCTGTGCCTGCATTAAATGGATATGATAAATATTTTGAGTTGAAAAAAGGATCTTTAATTCCATAGATATATTGTTGATCAGTATCCAACTCGTCATCTTCTGATTCATATCGGCCTGTGCCAAAGAATACCCAGGCATTGTCAGCTCCATCGATACTCAATGATGGCGCAGAAGTTATGGGTGCGGGCGATTCAAATAATTTTGTCATCACCCAGGGATTTGTCGCATTGTTGGGATCGGCAACATAGTCCCCATAATCGGTATCACCATAATTATCAATGACATTAACATCGGTGGGGACTGAAGGATTTAATTTATAGGGAATTCTTATTTTATAAATTGCGCCTTGCCAGTCAGTAACGACTGCATTGCCATTGTTGTATGTTTCAGGGATATAGAGCGCATCAACGTTGTAATTCAAGCTTTTATCAAAGGATACTGGATTCGAAATGAATGCATCGTCTTCATCGGTTTCAAAAAGCCAGTCATTGGTCCCGTTTTGATTTGGCAAGAAAGTGGATAAATCGGAAGTCCCGTCTTTTTGGTGGGGCAGGCCCGTGGCAAGATCTATCACAAAAACATGACCTTCATTGCTGCTGAAACCTTCAAAATTATGCGGTCCGGATCCAAAAGCTGCGAACCAGTTTTCATCCACTTTAAAAATAGCGGGAAAGGAGGTTGTCAACCCAAGCTCGGTTACGTTTTCCGATGTCTGGGCCGGACTGGCGGGTATGCTGTAGCTTCTTTCCCACATCAATCTGGGATTTCGCGGGTCTGTAATATCAAGGCAGATATATGACGGGTAAACATGTCTTACCTCATCAGCAGTTGCCGGATTATTATCAAAATCCTCTTCCGCCCAGATGTGTCTGCCGCCATAATTCAGGCCAGCCAGTAGAAAAGTGCCCCAGTTTTTTTCAGTGCCTGGATCCGAATAATGGGTTTCATCCGGAAGTATTTTGGCTTCAAAAACCTTGATTCTTAAATCGCAGTAATAAACATGGGTGTAGTTCTCGCCAGGCAGCCATTTTAAATGGGGCAAAAGGGCCTGGGGGATATATGCCCACAGTTCATCGCCAATATCCTCAGAGGTTCCGCTGGGCTGGGAATAGGACTGGGTGCTGGTGTCATACTTCCATGAAGTAAACGCATGAATCATCCCATCGTTTGCGCCGGCATAAACAACAGATTCCCTGTCTTTCATTGCCGTATAATATTGAAAATAGGATTCATCTTTGTATAATAAATCATAATTTTCAAATGGTTTGGCAATAATGGTGGGGGTGGAGTGCACAATGTCACCCAGTTTCCAGTCAACAAGGGTATTTATTACATCAGCCGGATTGGTGGGACTGCTTCGGTCCCGGATCAGTGCATTTCCGGTAAAACCGGAATTTTCTCCCCGGATAAAATTGACAATATTTTCGAATCTGTCGGTGTGACTGGCCCCGAGATTGCTCCACCCGGCATCGCTTTTAA
>JAQICW010000746.1 GCA_027858355.1 Desulfobacula sp. | reverse complement strand
CCAATAAAACGTAATGGAAGCTTGATTCATTTGAGTGTGGCGGTTTCCCATATACTTGAATGAAAATTTTTTGAAAGCCAACTATTGTATCCGACAACAGTTTGTTTAAATATAGGTATTTGTTCTTATTGACAAGCATGATTTAATTTACTAATCAGCTATTACTAAAAATGATTGTCGATTATTATTGCTTTAGTATCGCTATTGGTTGGGTGCGATCGAATAAAGAGGTCGAATAACCATGAAAACCAATAAAGAAAAATCAATTATTAAAGGGCTTATCGATGACGGCTTATACTTACTGATAGCATCATAGATTGCCTATCAACAAATATTTAGTGAGGAGAGAACCATGTCCGAAGTCCAGCAACACAAACTACGACGTCATATGTGCCATTTCGCCCTAAAAGTACTATTTTTTTGCCTGATTTCCCTGGCCGTTCTATTCCCGAGTTTGGCGAAAGCAGGTAGTACACACTTTGGGGGGGCCTTTTGCCAATTTTCAGTATGACATAGTGCGATCGGGCGAATCGGCCGAGGGCTCCTCTGTCGTGTCCGGTATCCTGCGATCAGGCAACATACCTCTCGAGGGTTTGGTTACGGCCAACGGCGTTTTTGGATATTCTGACCCGGTCACCGGCACGTTTAAAATTGTTGGCGTGGCCCCAAATCAGGACCAGACCATAGAGATAATGGCCTTCGTGGAGGGTTATGCCCCCATGAAGACCATGTATTCATCCAAGAGCCGCGCGGCCCATACCTTAAGTCTCGATATGGGGTTCAAAGATGCGGTCCAATCCATGGAGGTGGACTATACAACCCGTGATCTGGGCAACGGTTGGTTCGGTATCAAGGGTTCGATTACTCAGGGAGGCCTGCCAGTGCACGGCCTCATCGTAGCCAACGATCAGGTGGTCCAATCCAGGGCATTGGATGGCTCGTTCCGCATTAACGTTCCCGTGGATGACGATGAGGATATCCTCATCTACGGTCTTTCACATGACAGGTCACCTTTTGTGAAAAAATTGAACTTTCAAGGTAGCGTCTCCTCCAACAAGAACATCACCACCAACCTTGATAAGGCCGAACCTAAGGAAAATGTCATGTTTTTGGACTACAAGGACGCTGACTCCATAGTGTCCTTTGACGAGGATACCGGATTGGTGGTGCTCTCGGAGATTCCGGACAGTATCCAGGGCATCGGTATGGGCAACGTCTTGGCCTGCAGTCCCTCTCCATCTATACCCACTGGCCTGCTGCGTAAAATCTCGGGGGCATACTACAACGCCGAGGGCTATCTAATGCTGGAAACAGAACCTGCTTTCTTGGACGACCTTTTCTATGAGCTTAAATTTCAAGTTACGGGTACCTTGGACCGTAGGTCCATGACCCACTTCGAGCCAGCCAGCGACAATGTCACACTGCTCCCGATCACGGAAGCCACGGACCGCGCCTCTCTGAGCATGGACTTAATCAAGCTTGAGTTAAAGATTTATGAGAACGACAAAATAGGCATTGAGGGCAAAGCAAGCCTCGATGCGGGATTCACCGTAAACATCGACGTGGACTTTAGCTGGGGTTCTTTAGAAGAATTGAAGATGACGATTGAACCCAACGTTAAATTCGAGGCGGAAGTAACTGGCAAGCTGTTCGAAGATGAGACTAAGGTTCACATAGGGGAAGTCACCTTAGGGACGATTATGCCTGTTCCAGGGCTGATCTTTACGATCCCTCTGGATGTCGACTTCAAGCTTAAGTCCAAGATTGAGCTTTCTGTTTCCTTTTCTGTTGACGCTGATTTGGGCGAATACGGATTCGAGTATGACGGCGACGCTGAAGACGGTAATAATTGGAGAGGCATTGCAGACGAGCCTGAATTGGACACTGATTTTCAAATATCATTGGGCGGTGAGTTGAAGGCCGGACCCACCAACACGGTCAGTTTCATGTTATTCAACTCCATAGGCCCAGGGCTGAAATTTTGGCCATATGGCAAGATCGGAGCAGAGGTCGAGGTCACTGACGCGGAGGCCTGTTTTGACATTAGTACAGGTATCGAGGGAGCAGCCAATGGTACGATCCAGGTATTCAGTTGGTGGGAAAAGGAAATCGATATCAAAATACTCGAAATTGAGTTTGATCCCTTTGAGTACTGTCACGACTTTACAATAGATGAATGCGATAACAATGAGATAAGCCTGTATTTGTACGATCCTTCAGATACGTCTTTGTCTCCGGGTGATAGCCTCGGACCTATCTCAACAAATATAACCAATGATTGTTCTAATTCCCAGAATTTCTCGATACAAGCATCGGTCACATTGCCAAATGGTATAGAAAGAAACCTTAACCGATCGCCAATGAGGATCATTGGCGGTAATGACAGCATCTATACGTCCAAGTATCTAACCATCCCGACAGGTGCCTTGTTTGGAGAGCACACCTTCACTATTTCACTCTATGATCTGAATGGAGACCAGATAGAGGAGGAGTCTTTCAGTTTTACTGTCGAGGATGAGTAACGCAAAGGACGGCATGACATCAGTGCTATCCTCAGAAAAATCAAGATCTGTGAGGTTATGCAGGCGATGGTTATCGGGTCAGAAGGGAAATATTTAACTCCCCGATACACAAGAAAGTAATGAGCCGCCTCAACCCATTGCACAGCCTGTCCCTCGCATTAATTCGACTTGGCTGAAATTATTGATAATTACGATAGTGCTTGATTATAATTTTACAATAATCGGCAACTGTATAACGAACAAGGATAGATCATGGTTCGTTCCTCACATGATCTATCCTTGTTCGTTATACAATATCAGGTACATTTACAAAAGTTAGCTCTATTCCTCAAGAACTATTTTAAATAAAACCGTCGGTCAGACTTATAGCAGAGCCAACCTTAATTTAAAGCAGCTCTTCTGATCCCTGATAATAGCAAATCGGGGGTTAATAAAGCGTGTCGCTATGAGCCGGACCTAAATACAACGTATCATGAAATAGCCAAGCATTATGGAACCACGTTAATTCCAGCAAGGGTCCGGGTGATCCATCGGTTGAACAACAGGACATTGGTATAAACCCCGGGAGCATTGGGCATGGCACATCCTTCCCCCCAGCTGGTAATGCCGGCCAGCAACCAATCGTTTTTATCCTCATTTAAAACGACCAAAGGACCACCAGAGTCGCCGTCGCACGTGTCAATTCCACCTCTGATATATCCTGCTACCAGCATTACCGGAGATAAGTACAAATCGCCATATGCATAGTGTCCAAACCCGAACGGAAGCATCATGACTTCCGCCTCCATGAGTTCATCAGGGTAATCTGATCCAAATTTGGACATGTTTCCCCAACCAATAATTGTGGCGGATTCAAAGGGCATTATCAATGGGATTTCAGTGGTGGTGATGATATCAATCGGTTCCTGATTGGAAGGCTGTGCCAGGTGCAATAATGCAATATCTGATGCATTCGTATATGGGTTATAACCCAGGAACGACTTAATACGATCCACCTGGATTCTTTCGCCACCAGTCCCTGTTAACTGGCTCTGCCCCAATAGCACTTCAAGGTCCCTGGCAGAAAGTCCATCCACACAGTGGGCAGCCGTGACCACCCATTGAGAAGCAATAAGGGCGCCACCGCAAAATTGTCCGGAATAGGCATCTTCACCACTGGTAATCAATGCAGCCACCCAGGGGTATTCGCCATTGTCTGCCTTGGTCCCACCGATTATTTTAGTATTCTGCTGCTCGGCATTCACCCCGGAAAAGATGAAAATATTCATGACAATGCCGAGAATTAGATGTTTTAAAAATGTTTTACCCATTGTCGTTCCACCTGTTTTTATTTGGAAATATCTAATATTAATTAATTGTGTCTGGTTAGGTTTTTGCGTATAGCTTTTGCTCTTTGAAAAACAGATTCTCAGACCATACATTTTTCCCATCCGCACGCAATTCATTCTGGATGGTGTTTCTGAGCTAACGCACTCTTTAGGATAAGTAAATGTTTTTTGTCAAGAAAAATAAAAAAAATATAGAGCTGAATATACACCCAGCCCAACAAGGACACAACATGTTCAGTGTCTGGATTACAATATATGAACCGAAACCATTGTCAGAAGCCATTCTTCCATATTCCAGTTAATAATATATATAGATAACAGCAGTAGTTTCTTTTATCCGCTCTCCCGGTGAAATAGAAAGGATAATATACCTCTGCTAAAATAATTCTATGCAATGTCCAGAGTAAATGAGCCAGGGGCCAGGGAATATCAAGCCTTGTATATAGCTGATACAATGATTTTTAAGCATAGGGCATTATAACGCCGAGAGAATCAATATATTTTTTTTCTGAGTACCTTCTCTATTCATAAACCATGAATAGAATTAAACATGGGCAGGAGAAAGGGGTAAACATCTTTAAATTTGATATTTGAGCAGACTCTTTGACCGAGGGGAAGGGGGGACCGGGATGAGCGTTCCGATTCGGAACGTATTATGTTGAAAACACATGCACGCATTCACCTCTTTATTCAGTTGCCCTGGCTTTTCATCCGATTTCAAAGGACGTCACACCAAAGATATGATTTAAGGGCATGTCAGGGGCATCTTTCGTATACATTCTGGTTGTTTCAAATACAACTTTCATATGATGGCGGTCTGCCAGTGAAACAGCCTCATGGTTTACTTCCGGCACATCAAGATAAACAGGGTCTGATGGCTGGGTGTTGGAATGGAGTGCTGAGAAAAGCGATTCTGCCGATTCCGGGCTATCAGCAAAAAGAGGACCGATCTTGTAACCGGACTGGCACTGGCGAATGACACCATACCCTGACAGTTTGCCTTTTTCCATGATGCCAAGCGCATTGCATATCGGCTGCCGGATCCAGGATTTGATAAATTGCGACCGATTTTCAGGGAAGAATGCTCGATCGTATTGATCAATAGCTTCAAAAGGCAGTGCAGACAGCTTTATAATTTCTGAATTTTTAAGGGGAGTGCCCCCTCCAACCCCTTCATAGCGAATGTTACGGTAAGCCGGCTTGAAACCGGACTTTTTATAATTTTCCTGCTGGGCGACAACACCGTCAAGACCAACATTCCGTCCAGCAAGATACTTCAGGCCGGCGTTCCATATTTGAATTCCATACCCCTTGCCCCGATATTCAGGTTTGACAATGTAAAATCCCAGAAAGCCAAAAGAAGCCCCGTATTTTACCACAGAGATTGTGGCAATGGGCTCATCACCCAGACTCCCGATGAGAAAGCCGGTCGGGTCGGCAGCATAGTAACTGTCTGCATCATAAAGGCCAGGATTCCAGCCCTCCTTAGCTGCCCATTCAACGGCAATGTCAACTTCCTTTCGGGACATTGTTTTTATTGTGTAGCTTTTATCTTGCATTGAAATCTTCTAAAAAATTTATCGTTAATTTGTCAACGAACCTGAATATCACCGGCTCGTGCATGTTGCTTGTTGATTTTTATCCCAGAAAAGCAGCTTAACATAGATCACAGTTTTATGGGGGAGGATCAACTTGTTATGAAGCTACGAAGTAATCGATTCACCAATATCTTCATTCCAAAGCTCTGGGTTACTTTTAATAAACTTCTCCATAAGCTGACGACATTCTTGGTTATCTGCAACAACTAATTCAACACCTCGTGACCTTAAATAATCCTCTGGTCCAATAAATGTAATGTTCTCTCCAATGACTATCTTCGGAATTCCATAAAGAAGCACTGCACCGCTACACATATCACACGGAGATAAAGTCGAGTATAATGTTGCTCGATGATAATCAGATACTCTAATTCGTCCAGCATTTTCTAAACAATCCATTTCTGCGTGTAGTATTGCACTTTTTTTTTGTACTCGCTGGTTGTGACCGCGTCCAACTATTTGATCATCAATAACGAGTACGGATCCGATTGGAATACCACCCTTGGCCATTCCCTTTTTCGCTTCCTCAATTGCTGCCTTAAGAAATTTATCCATGTTTTTACCTACCTAAAAGCGTCTTATCAATAGTCCTGCATTGAGGAAATAGCATAAAGTTAGTTCTGGTTCGTAACTCCAGCAATGCAAGACCGATTGCTTCGGCGAGCGGGATTATTGATAAAATGTTGTTGAGCAATGCCGCAGATTAGTTGCCGAAACATCCATTTTTACTATGGGTTTTATATCGTCTGTCTTATGATAGCGCAAGAAAAAATTGAACTGTTTTTTAAATATCTGTTTAATATTGGTCTCATGTCAATGAACAGAAACCATCATCCTATGCTATCTTTCCACATACCAGTTAATATATAGATGTTAATGGGTCGGGTTGATCCGGTTCAAGATTAACTATCCAATCCATTGAACCTCTATTTACAATTATAATTTCTCCTGATACAAGTTTGTCGATAAAAATTAATTAATATAACGGCAGTAAGCTAAAATGCATAAGAACCTGTATGGTAACATTTAGGAAAGAATGAAATCCTTCAAAAGGATAAAAGGGCATATAAAATGAAAAAAATCTGGAAAAAAGAATTTACAATTGAAGAACTTAATCTTTTTACAAAGGAAACGATTGTTGAAAATGTGGGCATAAAATTTTTGGAAAAGGGTGAAGATTTTATAAGCGCATCCATGCCCGTGGACAAAAGGACCAAACAGCCCCTTGGTATCCTGCACGGCGGGGCATCTGTTGTCCTGGCAGAAACCCTGGGCAGCACTGCATCCTATTTGGCACTTGATGACTCCCACTACAGTGTGGGCCTGGAAATAAAAGCCAATCACATAAAAAGTGTTACCAAAGGACTGGTAAAAGGAGTGGTAAAACCAGTTCATCTGGGCAAAACAACCCAGGTATGGGATATTTCCATTGAAAACGAGAAAAACGAGTTGATCTGTGTTTCACGTCTGACCATGCTGGTTTTAAAAACTGTAACAGATCAAAAGGAAAATCTTTTATAATTCCCCAAATATATTTAGTGTTCTTTTTTTGTTTCTTAAAAAAGTCCGGGGCCTAAGCCCCGGTCCCAGAAGTGTTATCCGACTTTAAGAACAAGTGCGGCGGAGGTATCTCCGGCAGCACAACCTGTAAAAAGAACATATCCGCCGCCCAAAATGGCAGCCTCCTCAATGCCTTCAATAATGGACCGGCCGGCTGTGGGGGCCTGGGGATGTCCAAATATCAATGAACTTCCATAATTATTAAAGGTATTAATATCAAGATTCATTTGCTTGGACATATAAATGTCATTGGCAGCAAAAGGGTTATGGGTTTTGATTACTTTAACGTCCTCAACTGCCAGCCCGGCTCTTTCCAGAGCCATCTGGGCAGCCGGTACTGGCGCCATTGGCATGTGCGCCTTTTTAACCCTTGCATGGCCAAATGATATGACCTGAATTTCAATATCTGGATCAGCGCTCAATTCTTTTGCTTTTTCCCGGTCAGTAACTATAAGTGCACAATGACCGTCAGCCGGATGGGTCTGGGAGCCGAATGTCATTTTGCCATCCGGCAGGACTGGCCTGAGTCCTTTAAGACCTTCTGCCGTGGTTTCCATGATACCTTCATCTGAATCAATCTGGATGGTTTTTTTCTTTGACACCCTGATTTCAATGGGAAACATGTATCGTTTTTGAAATTCTCTGTCATTGGCCAGGGAATCTTGATATTGTTCATACCTTCTTAGGGCGTTTGCATCACACTCTTCCCGGGTAATTCCAGCCATTTTTATGACATTTTCCGCAGTCTGGATCATTGCTCCGCCCGCCCATGGATCATTGCCAAAATGATCCATGACCCAGTTTTCTGAAATAACCTGTCCGCCTGGACCTTTGGGATTTGGCCAGATTGTGTGGGGTCCGTTGGAACAGCGATCCGTATAAAGATTATAAACCGTTTCATAGGCCCCATTTTCCACACCCATGGCAGATTGGAATATACCTGTGGTTGAGGTTGAACAGGCCTGGCTTATGAGTAGGCCGGCCGTTTCTGTAAAGCCGATAAGTGCCGATGCCCAGGGACCGCCGTAAAAAAGGCCGGGCTGTCCAATGGTAACCCCCAGCATCAGGTAATCAAAAATCTTTGGATCAAAATTCTTTGTTGCAAGCCACCTTTTTGAAGTTTGAGCCCCAAGTGTAATGGAGTTCTCATTAGCAAGGCTGCCCTGCCACCTGACAAACGGGGTGCTGTAATATCCTTTGTACGGAATAAATGCTTTTGTTAACATGGTGCCTCCTAATTATTTACCTATATAATAATCGCTTCCTTTGTTTTTACCCAACCGACCTTGCCTTTTGAAAACAGTATTTTTAAATATCCCTCTTTTGTCTCTTCAACACTTACCCTGGTTCCGGCATGAAGACTGAATAATTTTGTAGAAGTGTCTGCCACACCTGAACGTACCGCAACTTGCTCCTTCACAATGACAGCAGTCTGCCTTGCAGATTGTTTATAATAATTCATGCAGGTAATGGCTGTGACCAGAACAAATATGGATATCAGAAGAATACCCGTACCTGAAAGAATTTTTTGTTTTTTCACACTTCTAATGGCAGCCCAGGTGAAAAAAACAAAAGAAAAGAAAATAGCTGTGATCTGAATTGTTTTTAAGGCAATCAATCTGTCCCAGAAAAAAAGAACATCCATGATATTCATTGTATCTTCTTTTTTATCTTTCACAAGGGTGTTAGCATACTCAAGGTTAAATCTCAGGTCTGGATCATTAGGGGCCAGAATCTTTGCCCTTTCATACCATAAAATAGCATGACCGATATCATTGGCTTTTAGATAGGCATTTGCGATATTATAAAAAAGATAGGGGTTTTTAATATTGCTTTTTGCAAGAGCTTCAAACTTTATGGCTGCCTGTTTGAAATCACCTTTATTATATTTTTTTATCCCGTCCATGAATATGGCCGCAGGGTTTGCTATTGCCCTTTGCGGAACACTATAAAAAATTCCCAGAAAGACCACTGCAAGACAAAGCAATTTCATCATCTGCTTTATCTTTGACAAAAAAGCCTTTGCCTTATTTTTATCGATTTCCTCCTTGCCGAATCGAATAGATTCAATGTTTTCAAGAAGATGGGTGATCTGGTCTATCTGGGTGTCATCCACATTGGCATCTGTTAAAATCGTCCGGGTTTCTGTTATTGTGACGGTCTCCCCTTTCTTTTTACCTTTGGCAAAAATCAGCGCCACCAGGCTTGAATAAAGATGCCCTAAAAAATCTTTATCCTCAGGGTCCATTTTCCCAGCCTGTTTTAAATGATGTCTTGCCTTTTCTTCCATTATCTTTTCAATGGATAAATCCTTTTTTACAGCCAGGGTAACCAATTTAACCCCTGAAAATAAAATTGCCGGGATTGACAGAAATAAAAAAAATAATAAAGGATTTATTTCCCGCCAGTTCTCCAATACCTCCAGACCTTCTTTTATTTCCAGAATATCCTTATTAACAAGAGAAACCTCTTCTTTTACAATCGCTTTACTCGTTGTGTGGTTCAATTGGGTTGCGGCCAGGTGCATTTCTTCAGACGGGGTGACATCCAGAAAGATTTTTTCTGTTGAAATTATTTGAAAATCCTTTTGATCCACATCAAAATAAACCAGTGATACCGGGTTGATGAAAAATTTGCCGGGGTTGACAGGGACAATGGCTTTCTTGAATACCTTAAATCCCTCATATCCCGTGTCTGTTAAATGAATGGTTTCAACGGGGTTGTCGTCATAAACCTTAAATGCATCCTGATCCAGGTCTATTGCAGGAAGACTTGCATCCATGATATTTCCTGATCCTGAAATTTTTATGGTGAGTGTTGCAGACTCCCCGGCTTTAAGGCTTGTTTTGTCAATGTCTGCTTGAATATCAAAAAGGCCCACAAGCCCTGAAAAGTTATCGTCACCCTGGTATTGGGGGACGGGATTGACTTCAATTTTCACGGGATTTGAAACCACCCTTACAGGCTTAAAATTATTAGAAGAAAAAAAGGAGTCATTAAAAAAAGAGTCGAACCGCGAATCCCTCTTTGATTCTACAATCACCCTGGCAATCAAAACTGCAGGATCAATATTGAATATTCCAGGGTTTGCGGGGATAATGATATAATCAACCTGGGTCACGTTATAAAGAACCCCATTAATGTTCTGTGTATAATTTTTTTCCTTTTCAAATGGCTTTGATGAAAACCCTTTAAATTCAGGCGGCTTTTCAAACCCTAAACCTGACAATCTTTTTGAAGTAAAAAACTTTAAAGAGAAGACCGTCTGCTCACCCACAAAAAGGCTGGTCTTTGCCACGCTCACTGTGGCAAACAATGCTTTGACATCATCGGGTTTCACAACCTGGTCTGATACATGGATGACAATTTGCTTTGTAAAAGCAGTCTGACTATCCATAACAGCCTTTATGGCAGGAATTATTAAGGCCCCTTTTTTCAAAGGGATCAGAACATATTGATAAATTGCCTTTCTTTCGGATTTACCATTAATATAATTATAGCTTGAAGAGGAACCCCGGGATATCACTTTAAAATCATTGATCATGGAAAGATCCAGGTCAGCTTTACCGCCATTGACCACAACCTGTAAAAAAACAGAATCTTCCCTGGAAATCCTGGTTTTGTCAACATTGGCAGTGACATCAAAGCAAACACCGGTGGCCGGCAAAATAGCAACCAACACCAATGCGGTAAAAAAAATGTTTTTTAAATTCATACCATTACCAATCTTTTTCAACATGTTGTTCCTGTAGCACCGGTATCATTGCACCTCCAGGTTTGTCTTCAAGTCGGTTGAGCATATTCTCCAGAATCTGACCTGCCTGTTCAGGCTGTTTATCTTCAGGGGATGCCGATTTATCCTCCTGGGACTGGGATTGTGTTTTCTCGGGCTTATCTTCTTGTTTGTTTTCAGTACCTTGTTTATCCTGGGGCTGTTCTTTTGCCTGTTTTTTGTCCTGGCCGGAATCTTTGTTTTGCTCTTTTTTGTCTTGATTTTTATCCTGATCTTTATCCTGATCTTTGTCTGGGTTCTGCCCTTGTTTTTTCTCCTGATCTTCTTTGTTTTCTTTCTTGTCTTGTTCTTTATCAGATTGGGATTCAGGCTGTTGTTGCTCCTGCTGTTTTTGCTCTATTTGTTTTTGTATGGCAAATTCCAGGTTCTCTTTTGCCTGGGTGTCATCTGGAAATTTTTCTATAATATTTTCATACCCCTTGATGGCTTCATCCAGATTTCCCATTCGATAGTATGTATTGGCAAGGTTATATTGGGCATCATGGGCAATCTTGGTATCTTTTGTTTTAAGGGCCTCCATAAAATTTTT
>JAQICW010000583.1 GCA_027858355.1 Desulfobacula sp. | reverse complement strand
AACCATCATATTGAAACCAATAAATTTTTACAGACCAATTTTCCCAATATCTATTGCTGCGGAGATGTCCATGGCCGGTATCTATTTACCCATACGGCCGCCCACGAATCCTGGTATTCCGCTGTAAACGCTCTGTTTGGCAGATTTAAAAAATTCCGTGTGGATTATAGCACCATCCCATGGGCCACCTACACTGATCCTGAAGTGGCAAGGGTTGGAATAAATGAAACAGAGGCCAAAATTGCCGGCATTGATTATGAAATTGTCAAATATGGAATTGATGACCTTGACCGGGCCATTGCAGATTCTGAAGATCATGGATTTGTAAAGGTTTTGACCGTGCCGGGAAAGGATAAGATATTGGGTGTCACCATTGTTGGGAATCATGCAGCTGATGTGATTTCAGAATTTGTCCTTGCAATGAAGCATGGAATAGGATTGAATAAGATTTTAGGGACCATTCATATTTACCCTACAATGGCCGAGGCTAATAAGTATGCAGCCGGGTTGTGGAAAAAAAACCATGCGCCTGAAAAATTACTTGCATGGATCAAAAAATACCATGCCTGGATGCGAAGATAAGCAAGGTGTAAGCGAGACATATATGACTCGTTTATTATGCCTCATATGTGTATCATAAAATTTTTTATCCCCTTCAGTTTTCCTTCCTTCAATGGTTAAAATTCCTTATTTAAAGCTATCCCCGGTAAAATGACAATATCGGCACGCAATTTGCTATATTGATTCTCATGATCTGTTTAAATACAAAAGAAAATTGGAGAAGCATATGAATCTTCATGAGATAAAAGACAACTATAATCTGGTGAATTCTGTGGATTGGGAAATGACACCCGAAGAGGCCATCGCACTTCACCTTGAGTGGGGGCCACTAAGATCACAGGCCTATTATAATTCAAGGGATAATAATAACGAAACAGTGTATTTCGTGATTAATACATGGAAAAAGCCGCCCACCTTAATCCTGGTCCGGAGAAGAGGATTTGATTCCGAGGATCTTGGAAATTTCAGGCTTCCCCAAAATCTTGAGAAGGAATTTATGAAGGGAATCGGCCAGTATAAGGGTGTATATGCCGTTGAAGGAAATATAAGAGATTGGCTCAAAAGGGAACTTGAAGTTTAAGCCTTAACTTATCACTCCCCCTTGAAGTTCCCTTGCCAATTGTTCGGGGCCGAAATATAATTCTATGTTAAATTTCTGCCCCGAATTTTTTTTTAGTCTTTCTTGCTATTGTTTTTTATAAAATCTTTTACCATCATCTCCCCCAGTTCTTTTGACCGTTTGGTAGCCGCTTCCACAGCATTGATCATGGTGGTTCTAAGCCCTCCCTGCTCAAGGGTATGGATGCCCACAATGGCTGTCCCGCCAGGGGATGCTACCCTGTCTTTTAGCTGTCCTGGGTGTTCTTTTGATTCAAGCAGGAGCTTTGCCGCCCCAAGAACCGTCTGGGTGGATAAAAACAGAGAATCTTTTCTTGACAGCCCCATTTTGACACCCGCATCTGCCATGGCATCAACAATAGTGAAGATATAGGCAGGACCACTGCCGCTTAATCCTGTGAATGCATCCATGAGGACATTTTCCTGGATAAAGACGGTTTTTCCGACAGAATCAAAAATAGCTCGTGCCAGGGCCACATCATCCTTTGAAGCGAATTCACCGGCTGCAATTGCTGTGGCACTTTCTTTTACAAATGCACAGATATTGGGCATGACCCTGATGAGCCGAAGTTCTTTTTGAAGTCCTAGGGCAATGGCTGCCAAAGGAACACCGGCAGCAATGGAAATGATCAGCTTTGATTGGTCAAGAGCCCCGGCTGTTTCTTTTAGGACCGTTCCTAAGATCTGGGGCTTTGTTGCATAGATAACGATTTCAGATTTTTGGGCTACTTCGATATTGTCCGTGGTTGTTGAGACCTTGTATTTGTTTTGAATCTCTTCCAACCGGTCTTCTGCGATGTCTGAACAGATGATATTTTCAGGTTTTGCTGCCTTGGAAAGAACCAAGCCACTGATCAATGCCTCACCCATATTTCCGCTTCCAATAAATCCTATCTTTTTTTCCTGCAGCATATTGAGACTACTCCTAAATATATTGATTAAAATAAAGGGAATATATTAAGACCTAAAAATTAATATAGTCAAGATAAATTATCGATTCATTTGCTCCCAACATATTTTCCGAAACAAGTCGCATAAGGAAAAAAATAAATTATATTTCCGTATAAAAATATTAACGGAAAATCGATTTCCAGTGTTGATTAAAATAATTTTTTAAGATCTTCTTTTAAGATTTTACCCATGGTATTTCTGGGCAGCTTTTTAATGAAAATTATTTGTTTAGGACATTTCCAGTCATGGAGATGTTCTTTGCAAATGGCCTTGATTGTTTGGGATATATCACCTGATGCCTGGGTTTTAACCACAGCCGCCACAATTTTTTCCCCCCATTTTTCATCGAAAATACCTAGAACCGAAGATTCAATAACCTCATCAAGCCTGTTGATTACTGACTCAATCTCATTGGGGGAAACATTTTCCCCTCCTGTGATGATAATATTTTTTAACCGATCCGTAAGATAATAATATCCATCCGCATCTTTTTTACCCAGATCGCCTGTTTTAAACCAGCCTTGTTCAAAGGCCCTGGCTGTTTCTTCGGGTTTTTTCCAATAGCTGGATATGATGGAGTCTGATTTGAGCCAGAACTCACCTGTCCGGCCAGGTTCTACATCCTGCAAAGCCTCAGGATCAACAATTCTTACTTTAACGCCGGGAAGAGGAATCCCTATGGAGCCTGGTTTTTTTTCTCCTTTCAGGGGGTTGGAAAAATTCATGCCCGTTTCCGACATGCCCTCTCTTTCCACTGGCTCTTTTCCAAAGGTCTGGGTTATCCTTTGAAAATCTTTTGTTGGCAGGGGAGCTGACCCTGATGTCAAAAGTCTCATATGATCAAAACAAAGGGTCTGATCTTGAAAAGTGTCAATGAGTTTTGAATACATGGCCGGAACTCCCATGAATATGGAGCAGGCCAGATCTGTCTTGTTTTCCTTTAATAGATCAATCACAATTCCAGGATCAAACCTGTCCAGCAGCACCACATGTGTCCCTGAAATCAATGCAGTGTGAAGGGCAAAACATAACCCGTGAACATGGAAAAGGGGCAGGCTATGGCATAATGTATCAGAGTCTGAAATTTCCCATATGGTAATAATATTTTTAGCATCATTAACCAGGTTTTTCTGGGTCAGGACAGCACCTTTGGGATCACCCGTTGTTCCAGAAGTATAAATGATAAGTCCGGGATCATCAGGAAGCAGGTTTACTTTTTCCAGTTCACCGGAACAGGAATTTAGAATATCGAGCGCTTGGAAAGGAATTTTTGTATCCATTTCCATACAGGTTAACCGGGAATCAATCTGTTTGATCATCCCGGCCTGATCCGGGGTTAGGATAACCAGGGTCGGTGCTGCATCCTTTAACAGATAGGTTAATTCAGATTTTTTAAATCCAGGATTCAGGGGCACACACACGGCCCCTATTTTTTGGAGGGCAATATAGGCAACAACAAAAACAAGGGATTTATCAAGCAGCAGAACAACATTGTCTGATTTTTTCACCCCTTGTTTTAAAAACAGGTTAGCCATTTTGTTTGAATTCAGATGCAGATCTTGAAAAGAGATCCGGGTCTCAAGCGTATTGCCCCTGAAAAATGACAGGGCTGTTTTTTTGCTGTGTTTTTCAAAACAATCTGTTAACAATTCTGCAATGGATCCCATTTTAATCTATTATTCCTTGAAAAAGGCCTTTTTATTTTCTGATAGATCCCAGAAAAGCCCGGTCATTGAAGATCGACATCTTTTACAGAACAGATTTATTTGAATATTTTTGCCTTGTCAAGGATTTCCACCTTAAGAGGTTTTTAAAAAATCCGGATTGTACATAAAGCATCTGATATAAGATTTTTGAATTATAAATATATTTTTTTGTCCATAAATGGTAATTATTATCAAAGAAAATTGGTAACCGTTCACGGCC
>JAQICW010000538.1 GCA_027858355.1 Desulfobacula sp. | reverse complement strand
CTGCAAAATCCTGCCAAATTATAAATCGGGCCTCATGTACAGTAGTACACTCCGGTTTCAAGATTTTTTGCGCCTTGTATATGGGCAACTTTTCGCCCAAACACGGGGTTTTCGGTCAGACACTAGCTAAACTTCAGGCAGGCCATGGTTATTGCACCATGGCCTGCCTGAAAACAATCAAATAATATTTATTTTTTTTCTTTTATCTTAAATTTTTCCTGCCCTGTTTGGAAAAAGCTGGTTTTCAGCCATTCAAATCCGAATTGTAAAAGTTTTATATCATCCTCTTTCATGTTTTCAATTTTTTCCTTAGGGAAATCATATCTTTCAAGGAAGGTGCTTTTAAATACAAATTCCCTGAATTTATCAATATTATAGCACACCAGAAAAAACATCTGTTTGCTTTCCTCGGAAAGTTTCATGCTGAGAGGTAATGATTTTTTCCTGACGATCAGCTCCATCCAGCCATCATTAATTTTATCCCGAAGGTCAACGCCCTGATCTTGTCTCCATTCTGCAACAGTCCATTTTTTATTTTCATCAAAACCCATGCAGTGAGCTTCTTTCACCGTAAAAAAGAATTCATCTTTTTCACCTTTCTCCCCTGAATAACTTAATGATCCAACCCCTAAGGGATAATACCTGCAGGTGGTAGGACGATCCTCATAGATGGCACATCCTTCCTTGTCTTCAACAAAGGGACAAGATTTTCTTTCATCATCCAGAAGTTTAAGGGTTACTACGGGAAGATCGGCTTTTTCAAGGATCTGGGGTGCGGTAAATACGGCAAGGAACTCCTCGGAAGTTAATTCCAGTTTCTTGCGCATGGTTAAAATATCGTATGGGGTGAGCATAATATCAATCCCCCGGCAGCAATCAGTAAAACATTTAACACCTTTGTGGCAATCAAATTTAAATTTGCTCCTTAAACTGAGCTGTTCAGGTGGTATTTCAGATATTTTCTGTATTGTATCAGTCATCAAAACTTCCTTAGCTAAAATTATTATGGGTCTTGAAATTTGTGGAGCATACGAAAAAGATTCAATAATGTCAATCAATTACCGGTTCTGTACTTATTTTTTATTTCAAATATTCCAAAAGGTTAAATAAAATAAATTTGACATCTGATTTATTTCAAAATACATATAACAAAGGGATATTAATTTTAAGTGCTATACATATTGGACATGACTCACGAAATCCAAAGGAGTTTCCATGAAAATTAAAAAAGCTGTTTTCCCTGTAGCCGGACTGGGCACGAGATTTATACCTGCCACCAAAGCCATGGCAAAAGAAATGCTCCCCGTTGTTGATAAACCCATCATCCAATATGCTGTTGAGGAAGCTTTTGCTGCCGGTATCGAACAAATCATTTTTGTTACGGGCCGAGGGAAAAAAGCATTGGAAGATCATTTTGACAGGTCCTATGAAATAGAACACGTTCTTAAGCAAAAAGGAAAAGACGATCTTTTAATGCAGATCCAGGAACTTGTTCCAAAAACAGGTACCATTATTTATACCCGGCAACATGAACCTTTAGGACTGGGTCATGCCATCTGGTGTGCAAGGGATATTGTGGGTGATGAGCCTTTTGCTGTACTTTTGGCAGATGACCTTATCCAGACGGACAAACCCGTCCTTTCTGAGATGGTAAAAAAATTCGACCGGTTAAGAGCCTCTATGGCTGCAGTCATGGAAATAGAAAAAGACCAGACAGATAAATACGGTATCCTTGATGCCCAGGAGGTGGAAAAAGATATTTTTAAAATCAACGATATGGTGGAAAAACCGAGTCCTGACAAGGCCCCATCCAATCTTGCCATTGTCGGCCGCTATATACTAACCCCTAAAATTTTTGAATATTTAGGGAAAAAAGAAAAAGGCGCCGGTGGAGAGATCCAGCTCACTGATGCCATGAAAACCCTTCTCAACGAACAACCGATCTATGGATATAAGTTCAATGGACAGCGGTTTGATTGCGGCGACAAGGTAGGGTTTCAAATGGCCAACCTGGCCTTTGCCCTTGAAAGACCGGAGATGAGAGACAGATTGATAAAATTCATAAAAGAGATTCAAAAAGACTTTTAGAATTATAGTGTCTGACCGAAAACCTGAAAATTTTGGAAGCCTACGCTCCACTTCGAATCGACTAAATGGCGGTCGATAATTATTTCATTTTATACTGTCTGTATGTTTCCATTACTTTTTTGACATAATTTTGAGTTTCTTTAAAAGGTGGAATCTTTTTATACTTATCTATGGCCTCGGGTCCTGCATTGTAGGCTGCAAGGACTAGGTGCAGTTTGTTTTCATACCGCTTTAAAAGCTGCTGAAGATAAAGAGCCCCACCCATGATATTCTGGAAAGGATTAAACGGATCTTTCACATCAAGGGACTTAAAATTGGCCGGCATAATCTGCATCAAGCCCTTTGCGCCTTTTTTTGATACAGCCTCTGGATTAAAATCTGATTCTACTTTTATCACGGCTTTAATCAAAGAAAACTCTACACCATACTTTTTTTGTGCTTTCCTGATCACATCATCATATTGTTCAGTACTGATTCTATGAAATAGTTTTTTGGGTTTTTCTTTAATATATAATTTGTATTTCGATGATGTAGGCACATTAGTAAAATGGACTACTCCAAGGCTGTCTTTATACATATAAATATCGGCAAAGGCCCTTTCCACACTCAAAATGGTCAAAAATATCAATAAAACCATGCCGATTCTTTTTAACATTTTTGTGTCTATTTTGTCCTGTCTTTGTATTTCTTCAGAATAAATTTTCCTGGGAATTTTGGTTTTGCAACATATTGTCCCAGGTTATCCAGAAAGGTTTTAACCAGTGCTTCAAACACCAGTTCCTTGTCTTTAGCCATGATGAAATTTCGTTCAATTTTGTATTCATAGACCACCTTATCACCCAGCTTTGCCAGAATATCCTGAAATTTAAAATCAGGCAGGTGATCATCAAAAAACAGCTCTTTTTCAATTTTAATTTCAATATTTGCTTTCATGATCACCACATAGGCATCTTGTGTAATTTTTCGTGACAAATCTAATAGGACAAGGGTATGGTTGTTTTCAAGTTCAATTTTTTTATATGTCATCTTTTCCATTATTTTCGTATTGTTTTTAGTTTAATCAAATTAAATGTTTAACCGAACCAGTTCTTAAAATAGTTCCAATTGCTTTTCTTTTTTATTTATAGACAAAAACACAGGACTTTTCTCAACCTGTGTCAGCCTTTTTTCAATATCATCAATAAAAAAAGATCGCTGCCTTTTAAAACTTTTGCCATATATGGTTCTTTTTTTTGCATAAGTCAAACAAAGAATATCCATGGCCCTTGTCATGGCAACATAGAACAGGCGGCGTTCTTCTTCAAGATCATCAATATTTTCGCCGTCCTTTGCAAAGGGGACAAGTCCTTGTTCACATCCTGCTACAAATACAACAGGAAATTCAAGTCCTTTGGCCGCATGCATGGTCATAAAAGATACTTTTTCCATATTAAACCCTATTGCATCTGCATCCTGGTTTAAAGCGATTGCATCCAGAAATCCCTTTAAACCATTGTAAAGCCGGGCAATAGATATTATTTTTTCAAAAGCCTGCTTTGTTTTATCATTACTTTCAATGATATCCTGCAGACCTGTTTTACTGCAAACAATACTTATAGCGGTTCTATTATCACAATTTTTAATCTCCTCGCCAAGATCCCTGAGCTTTTTAGCAATGGTGCTGATCTTTGTCTTTGAAGTCTCTTTGATTCCACTGATATCTTTATCTACCCGGCCAAAGGATTCCATGATATCCTGATTCAAGGCACAGGAATTTTTATAAAGTTTATACCATTTTCCCCTTTCTTTTTTACCCAGACTTGCACCAAAATAATGAAAAATACTTTCCATATCAAGGAAACTTTCACTTTTTGCCATAATCCTGCAAAGACTTATCAACTGACAAATACCGTTCATTTCAAACAGTCTCTTTTTATCTGCTGTCTGAAAGGGGATACCCTCTTTTTCAAACACGTTGATAAAGGTCTCGCACTGTTTTCTGGTTCTGCAGAGGATGGCAAAATCTGCAAAGGAATATTCTTTCTGGGTGTCCAAATCTGCCTTGCCAGTATCCATTGAAAAAAAAGAGGTGCCGCCCACAAGTTTTTCAATCATCTTACCAATGGCAACGGCTTCAGCCTGTTCACTAACCGTCTCTTTGATAATCAACTTTTTTGCACTTGCCACATCTGAAAAAACCTTAAATTTTTCATCCCTGTCCAAAGACTTATTGATCATTTGAAAAGAAGCATCAAGAATGGTCTGGGTGGACCTGTAATTTTTCGACAATATAATCTTTTCACATCCCAGGAAATCATCTGAAAACCGGTTAAAATATTTATTGTCCGATCCCCTGAACCCATAAATTGCCTGGTCCGGATCACCAATCACCACGATATGGTTACCTTGTGAAATCATCTTTACAAGCTCATACTGGCCAAAATTCAAGTCCTGGTATTCATCGATAAAAATATATTGATATTGTTTCCTGACACTTGACAATATCCCTTCTTCTTTAACTAACATTTTGACTGTCATGAAAATCAGGTCTTCAAAATCTGCCACATTCTGTTCCTGGCAAAGGGCCTGAAAGGCTTGATAAATATTTTTAAAAAAGCCTGGTTCAAAATTGGTTATGAGATTTTTAAAATCATCATCAGGGCCCAGTAAATTCTGCTTGCAAAAGCAAATCAATTGATCGATTTTATTTACCATCCCCTTTTTAACATCTTCCCCAATGGCTTCTTTTATCAAGGAAATCCGCAACGAGTCATCTGCAATGGCGGCATTAAAGCCCTTATACTCTTTTAAAAGCTTAAGGCAAAAGGAATGAAAGGTTGCTGCCAGCACAGGGGATTTTGTTTTGGGCACATATTTGTCTATCCTTTGTTCCAGTTGTCTTGCGGCCTTGTTGGTAAAGGTCAGGGCAAGGATATTGCCCGGGTTAATATTTTTCTTTGATACAAGATACGCAATCTTTGCGGTTAAGGTCCGGGTCTTGCCTGTACCTGGGCCAGCCTGGATCACCATTGCCCTGGCAGAGGATTCAACTGCTTTCTTCTGCCCGGTATTCAAACCGTCTAAAAGACCTTTGGGTTTAACCGGCTGCTCTGTCTTAAGATTTTTTTTGCTGCTCTTTTTTTTAATATTCTGTTTTACAACAACTTTTGTTTCTCTTGGTTCAGCTCCTTTGGCAGGAAGGTTAAATAAAAGATTTTTTTCTCCTTTCAACCCTTCTTTTTCCTGACGTGAAAAAAGCTTCACTTTTCCAAATTCACCATCATATCCCGGATCAATTTTGATATCCCCGGTCCGCATCTTCATGATGGCCTCGGCCAGTAGCGGCACATTGGCGCTGTCTATTTCCTCAGCAGATTTGTCTAAAAGTATCCCCAGTTCAGGTCCCAGGGCTTCAATGGCTTTGTTATAATAGACTGTCACTTTTTTGGTTTTAGGGCCCACCTCAAAAATTTCAGAAAGGATGTCTGCAAGGGGAATAATGCTTTTGAACCCGTGCCGGTTTTCAGGCACATATCCTTCCGGCCTTGTTGCAAGCTCCTGTACCCTGTTTAATACACCATAGGTCACTTTTCTGCCGCACTCAGGGCAGATGCCGTCAATCTGGGCTGTGGTGGCAGGATTCAGGCAGATATTACATTTTCTGTGCCCGTCATAATGGTATTTGCCCTGATGGGGGTACATGTCCAGGGTGCCCTTATATTTTTCAAGATCATTTTTTTCAAGGGCCTGGCGGATATGGAAAAAACTTAAGTCAGTATTAAAGACAGAGGCATTGCGCCCCAGGTACCCGGGTGAATGGGCATCGGAATTAGACAGCAGCCGGACATTATCCAGATCTTCAAT
>JAQICW010000487.1 GCA_027858355.1 Desulfobacula sp. | reverse complement strand
TCCATCAAAGGCTCTTCAAAGGTGAGGATGGACTTTATGGGTTTATAACTATAGTCCACAAATCCCATTTCCAGGGTATCAGCACCCATTAATTTCTCATAAATCTGCATGGCCAGGATGCGATCAGATGTCACATTGGTACGAAGCATTTTTATGGGAGAACCGTCATAACTCAGCACACATTCGTAACCCGGATCCACACCAACCACCCGGTATGGGCATTTAAAAATATCTGCCAGGTGATCCATTTCATCCTGGGTCAAAGGATTGATATTACCTCTGTCGGCTGCATCTTCTGTGCCGGCAATCATATCTTCCATAAGCTGTGTTTCCGTTAACTCCACGGGAGATCCGTCTCCATAACGGGTCAATATTTTTTTCATGCTTTCCCCCTCAAAATTCTTTTTCTTTTTCAGCGTCCTGGACAATTTTACGCAATTTTTCCTTTACTCCCTTGGGTAAAGGCTCCGGCTTATGATTCTCCAATATGTTTTGTGCCTCTATTATTGATTTCTCATACATGGTCTTAGATCCATCCGCCATCCATCGATCGATTCCCTTACGATTGATGAGTTTCGGATGTGACTGAATTCGCATGTGCTTAAAGATGGCGGGATGACTTAAAAAATCTTTAAAAGGTCCCACATCCTTTGTGACATCAACTGCCAGGGTTTCATCGTTCACGGGGATTCCTGCCAGAACATATCGAATCATTTTTGCGAACTCATTATCTATAACCAGTTGACCAAAATCAAATGTCATGCCTGACTCTACCATACCCAAGCCGTAAATGAGGTTGGCACCTGCCAACGCCGGTAACAAGGCTGTAAGGGTTTTTTCATGGCCAGTCTGGACATCGGATATTTTACTGTCAGCCTAGTCAATGGCAAAACGGCAAAGTATATGGGGGATGATCGAAAAGCTAAAGCTATTCAGACAAAGCTAAAGAAGAAAATAAAAGAACGCCTTGAGTCTCCACGCGGAATCTATTGTAAACCATGGTGACAATCCTATGGCAGTGTTTTCTTCAATATGGTATTGTGGTAGTATAACCTCAGGGTCACACGTAACCTCAGGGTCACACGTAACCTGAAGGTCACACGTAAAATAATGCTGAATGCTAATGACCATAAAAGGAGAGATAACGCCAATGTCAGGCATAAAAAATGAATATGGATGGGACAAAGCTTCGGGGATCTCCCTCTACGATAAGATCCGCCAGGATATGAAGAGCGCAATGATTAAAAAGGATACGGGTGTTCGGGACACAATGCGGCTCATCATGGGAGACTTTCCCAGCCTCACAGTCCCCATTACCCTGGAGAGCGGAAAAAAGACTACCCGGGTAAAGAAGCCGGAAGAAATAACGGATGATGACCTCCTTAACATTATCCGCACATTTGTTAAATCGGAAAAGACCGTTCTGGAGTTTAAGAAAGAAACCACCTCAGACTATCTGGAGCTGCTGAACTTATATCTTCCACAGATGGCTACTTCCGAACAGATCGAGCAATGGACCAGAGACAACGTCGACCTCTCCTTGTTCAAAAGTCCCATGCAGGCCATGGGAACTATTATGAAACATTTTGGAAAGCTTGCCGACGGCAACCAGGTAAAAGAGGTTCTCAAAAACATGGAGCGTTCCTGACGATGACCAACCGGGACAGCTCCATTACCATTGACCGGATTTTTTTATTCGAAATAATACAGGAAAAACATGCTTAAAATTGGAAGATATAATGATCTGATTGTGGAAAAAAGAGTTGATTTTGGTTTATATTTACAATCTGAAGAAGACAGGATTTTACTTCCTCAAAAATACGTTTCAGAAGATGTAAATATAGGTGATACACTTAAGGTGTTTGTATATACTGACTCTGAAGACAGACCTGTTGCAACAACTTTAAAGCCCAATGGAATTCTTGGAGATTTTGTTTTCCTTAATGCAAAAGATGTTACATCATTTGGGACATTTATGGACTGGGGGCTTGAAAAAGACTTGCTGGTACCCAAAAGTGAGCAGCAGGATAGAATGGTTCCCGGGAAAAAATATCTCACAAAAATCTGTTTGGATGACAAGACTGGCAGAGTATTTGGCACTACAAAAATATCCATGCATTACGATAAAGATATTAAGGATCTTAAGGTGGGCCAGAAAGTAGATCTTCTTATCCACTCCATTACCAAGATTGGTATTATGGCCATAATAAATAACAGATACTTTGGTATGTTATATATAAACGAAACCTATCAGGACTTAAAAGCAGGAAATATCTGCACGGGTTATATCATGCGACTTCGTGAAGACAAAAAAATTGATCTTACTTTAAAAAAACCTGGTTATGATTCTGTAAAAGAATCTGGGGACACCATTGTGAATATTTTAAAAGAAGCGGGGGGTTTTGTACCCTGTCATGATAAAAGCTCTCCAGAAGAGATTAAAAAAATTTTTTCCATGAGTAAAAAAGAATTTAAAAGAACCATCGGTTGCCTTTTTAAAAAAGGGATCCTGGATTTGGAAGAAAACGGGATTAGACTGAATACGCAAAAATGGATAAAAAAGTCGACAAATAAAAAATAGAAAGACGAATAGTAAAAGCAGGATCTTTAATAAAATGAATAAAACCAAACTCTTTTTGTGTTTATTATTAATTTTAATTATTCTGTCAGGCTGTTCCACCCGTCCACCCAAACATATCAACAATGCCTGCCGTATTTTTGATGAAAAATCAAGCTGGTATAAAGCCACGTATAAATCTTATAAAAAGTGGGGGGTTCCAGTGCATGTTCAATTGGCAATAATGCATCAGGAATCACGTTTTATCAGTGATGCAAAACCTCCCAGACGAACATTATTATGGTTTATTCCCTGGACTCGCCCCAGTGATGCATTTGGTTATGCCCAGGTAAAAGACAGTACCTGGGATTGGTATAAGGATAAAACAGGCAATTGGTTTGCTGATCGTGATGATTTTAAAGATGCTGTTGATTTTATCGGGTGGTATGGAAATGTGTCCTATAAAATGCTGAAAATATCTAAATGGGATGCATATGGACAATATCTTGCCTACCATGAAGGGCATGGCGGATATAAACGTCGGACGTATCTAAAAAAAAAGTGGCTGATGCGGGTGGCTAGAAAAGTAAAAGCAAATGCAGACCGTTATGCTCAGCAACTAAAACAATGTCGAAACTAGGATAGGAACTTGCTTTTTGGCAAACAAAACATATGCTTCACTTTCTAATTTTAGAAGAGTGATTTTTGTTTGAAATTTTTACCAAGGACCTGGTCTTTTAAATTCTCAATTATAAAATTCTTCTTTTCTTCTTGATAAATTTTTGACCAGTCTTTACAGAATTCTTTTTGAGCTACCAAAGAATAATCAACTATTGATAAATTTTCTTCAATGGTTTTAATATTTAGCGGTTCATTAATCAGGAGTTCTTTTTCCTGGGCAGTCATTATTGGAAATCCATAATGAACATTATCATATTTCAATTTACCCTTAGATTTTATTCTCTGGAAAACAAAAGCTAAATGATTAACAAGTCTTTGACTGATAATCTGTTGGGAGATTTCTATAATAGCATTTTTTGAACGGCTGTTTGCATCTTGAAGTGTATTTTCGATTTCATAGCCGACACTATTTCTTCCAGATGCTATAGCTGCTGATGTTGTCGTTCCCATTCCCAAATAAGGGTCCAGAACTAAATCCCCTTTTACGGAATACATATTTATTAACCGGTAAGCCAGTTCAAAGGGATAGGCAGCACTTCTTTTGCGGGTATCTTTGTCATTAAGAGCTTGCTGGCTTCCTTTTATATCAAACCATATATCTGAAAACCAGAGGTTACGTTCTTCCCAGAAAAGAGCACTTGCCCGTCTGTTTTTTTTGTCTGCTTCTTGTTTGAATTCCCTTTTGGAGCCCTTTCTTAAGATCAGGATATATTCATGCTCTAAAGTAACATATGCCCCGGCCGGCAGCATCCCGGAACCCATAAATTTATTGGGGGCATTGGTTTGTTTTCTCCATAAAATGCAGGGAAGAGATGAAAACCCTAATTCCTGTGTAAATTTAAGAATTCTTGCATGATTTGTGTATAGAGCAAAATTACCATTAATGGATCTGGTTGCATCACCAATATTTATACAGGCAAAGCCCCCTGGTTTTAAAACCCTGTAAGCTTCCTTCCAGGTGGCATCAAGTATTTTATGCATGGATTCAAAAGCACCAGATCCATCTCCTTTTTTCAATTGTTTTTTAACCAAAGAGCTTTGAAGCGAAAACAGATCATCCCACATCTCAATCATGGGGTATGGAGGTGAAGTGACCATTAAATCAACGCTTTCATCAGAAAGACCCTGCATCCGTCTTGAATCCGCAAATATTGTTTTGTGTTCTGTTTTCATATTGTTCCCTTATTTTTTTTCAGGTCTTTAACATTTTTAGGGAATTAAGTAAATTCAGGCTAACAAAAAATTCCCAACAGACGGCCCATGATCTATGACTTCTGGCTTTATAACCCTATACAGGTATTCAAATTTATATGAGAAAGCAAGAAATATTAAAAATCAGGCTTTTTTCCTGATTGCTTTTATTAAAATCCCTTTATATAACACAAAAGACTATATTTATCTCTGCACTGCTTCAACTTGCGGGGATGGAAGAAAAGATTCGGAGCTCTTTCGCGGTGCCCGGCGCTGTGGAAGTTGTAAGGAACCAGTCGAGATAGATTAACAGGATTGCAAAAATCATGAAAGGAGAAAAATGAGAATAGGATATTACCAATACTGCCCTGAATTTGGTGCTCCTGCACAGAATCTGGAAAAGGTGCAAGACACACTTACAGGGATTAATGCAGACATTGTTGTACTGCCTGAGCTGGCATTTACAGGATACTTTTTCGAGGACCGAAAAGAGCTTAAAGGTCTGGCAGAAGACGTATCTGACTCTAAGACGGTAACCAGTTTGTCAAAATTGTGTCAAGACAATGGTTTCCATCTGGTGACGGGATTTGCCGAACGACACAAAGATAATCTTTATAATAGTGCGCTTGTGATTGGGCCATCAGGACTTATTCATACCTACCGGAAACTTCATCTTTTCAATACTGAAAAAGAGTACTTTGATCCAGGGAACACTCCCCTTGGAATCGTTAAAATTCAGGGGGCCAAACTAGGGGTAATGATATGTTTTGACTGGATATTTCCCGAGGCGGCTCGAGTCCTTGCACTGCAAGGGGCCCACTTGATTTGTCACCCTTCCAACTTAGTGCTTACACATTGCCAGAAAGCCATGCTTACCCGTTCTCTTGAAAACTCGGTTTATTCTATAACGGCAAACAGAACTGGAAAAGAGATTCGCCCCCGGGGAGAACTCTCGTTCACAGGCAAAAGTCAAATTGTCGGGCCAAAAGGAGATATTATAGCACAGTCAAATTCCCAGGAAGATAAAGTTGTTGTGCAGGAAATCGACCTGGCAATTGCCAGAAACAAATCCATCACTGAAAATAATGATTTGTTCAGCGACAGAAGGCCTGAGTATTATAATTCCCTTGTTGAATAACTATGCAAAGAAAATTAAAAAAGGAATAATCAATGCACAAAATCCAAAAAGTAGCAATCATTGGAGCCGGAGCAATGGGTTCTTATTTCGCAGGCAGATTTTTCGATACAGATGGTTTTTCAACGGTATTGATTGCTAAAGGTCAACGCTTGGACAGGCTCAAAACCAGGGGTTTAATTATCAATGGAAAATCCTATGCAATCCCGGCCATCCACCCTGATGAGGCTGATTCGCCCGTTGATCTCATTATCGTGGCACTGAAACATCATCATCTTGAAAAAGCAGTTCAAGGTCTGGAAAAACTTGTAAGTGATTCAACCACAATTATCTCTGTCATGAATGGTCTTGAGAGTGAAGAATATATTGGTACCATCTATGGCATGGACAAGGTGCTATATACCATTTCAGTAGCAATAGATGCTGTACGGCATGGCAACCAGACAACTTATACCAAGCCTGGGAAACACTATTTTGGTGAAGCTGACAATACCCGTATAAGCCAACGGGTTCTTTGGGTTCAAGAAGCCTTTAACAGGGCAAAAATTGTTTATGAAACACCAGAAGATATGATCCGGATGTTGTGGTGGAAATTCATGATCAATGTTGGAATGAACCAGGCATCCGCTGTGATGCGAGCTTCCTATGGCGTTTTCCAGACATCTCCAGATGCCCAGGCTTTAATGGAAGCCTTGATGAAAGAAGTAATTGCATTGACAGATGTTCTGGGTGTTAATCTGACAAATCAGGACATAGAAGAATGGTATCAATTTTTAAATGTTTTATCGCCCCAGGGAAAAACGTCAATGCTGCAGGATATTGAGGCGGGACGGAAAACCGAAGTTGAGATTTTTGGAGGAAAAGTAGTTGAATTGGGCA
>JAQICW010000486.1 GCA_027858355.1 Desulfobacula sp. | reverse complement strand
TCTGAAACCTGAAAAAAGAAAATGGGCACATCCGACCCTTTGAGTACATTTAAAGCTGCTTGAGAAGCCAGAGTAGCTATTGTGGCAACCACATCTGGTTTGCCATCCTTTAAGTATTTTTGAAGCTCATGTTCAGCAAGTTTGCGGTTTCCATTCGCTCTGATTATGATTAAATCCATAGTGCTGTCATCTTTATATCCTAAGTCATCAAGCTGAGCAATAAACCACTTCAAGTGAGCCTCGCATGTATCAACTGGCATAGTTACAATAACGACTACCCGTTTTAATTCACCTTCTATCCCTGTGGAAAACTGGGGATGAAAGAAGAAGACAAATAATAGAACAACCAAAAAATAATTATTAATGCACCACACTTTAACAAATCGCATGTTTCCCCTTTTGGGTTTAGTAAATAGTCAAAGTATTATTTATCCAATACCTCACGTATCTTTTGAGCAAGATCCTTCATCACAATCGGTTTAAATATAAAACCCTTAATGCCCAAAGCTGCAGCCTTTTCTTCTGACATGGTTTCCGAAAATCCTGTGCAAAGCAATACAGGAATGTCAGGGCGTATTTTAGTCAGTTCAGCTGATAGTTTATCTCCAGCCATATTTGGCATTGCCATATCAGTTATGACCAAGTCAAATTTATCGGGATTCGTGCGGAAAGCTTCAAGGGCTTCAAGACTGCTGAAACGTGAAGTAACCTGATACCCCAACCGCTCCAGCATCCGTTTTTCCATACTAAGGATCGCTTCTTCATCATCCACAAGAAGGATCTGTTCAGTGCCGCCCTGAATTTGTGCCTGTGCATGTGAATTGGTTGCCTGTTTTTCAGAAAGAGTCTTTACCACGGGCAGAAATACCTGAAACTCAGTTCCTTTTCCAGGTTCACTGTATACCTGGATAGCGCCTCCCATAGCAGTAACGATACCATGCACCACGGAAAGCCCCATTCCAGTGCCCTTGCCTATTTCTTTGGTGGTAAAAAATGGATCAAAGATTTTATCTGTTAAGTTTTTATCCATGCCCACCCCTGTATCAGCCACTATCAGTCAAGCATAAACTCCAAGTGCCATATCCGGATTAATTAGATCAAGTATTCCGAATTCAATTTCTTTGAGGCTCACTTTCAGTTCCCCGCCTGTGTCTTCCATGGCATGATAAGCATTGGTTGCAAGATTCATTACAATCTGATGAATTTGTGTCGGATCAGCTTTAATTACACCACAGTCAGGATTGATATCCTGTTTAATATCAATAGTGGTGGGTATTGTAGATCTGATAAGCTTTAATGCTTCCTTGATAATAGGTTGCACTTTCATCAGCATAAGTTCATTGCTGTCTTGTCGTGAAAATGTGAGGATCTGTTTTACAAGGCTCTTGGCTCTTAAGGCACTGGTATAAATGTTGTTCAGGCTATCTTTAAATGGACTGTCTTCAGGGACATCCTCTAACAGCATCTCCGTATAACCTACAATGGGGAAAAGAACGTTATTAAAATCATGGGCGATGCCCCCTGCAAGTGTACCGATGGATTCCATTTTTTGGGATTGCCTTAGTCGGTTTTCTAACAATATTTTTTCTTTTTCAACTTTTTTCCGCTCACTGATGTCTCGGGCTATACCCTGAAAACCTATTGGTTGACCATTTGAATTTCTTTTAAGCGCTACTGATGTCTCAACATAGCACCTGGAACCATCCTTTCTTATCAGTTCCCAATCAATTGCTTTATAAGGTTGTCCTGTTTTATATACCCTATTGAACGTTTTAAAGACTTCCTTGGCGTTTTCCTCGTCCATATACCGTCTGTTATTCAAGCCTGTTAATTCGTCTTTGGAATATCCAAGAATCTTGCACATCGAATCATTTAAAAAGGTAAAATTCCCTTTCATATCAACTTCATAGTAACCGTCTTCAATGCTTTCAAGAATGGTTCGGTATTTTTCTTCACTCTCCCTCAGCGCTTCCTCAGTCTGCATACGTTCGGTGATATCATTTACCAATGCCGTAATACCGATTACTTTGCCATCGGCATCTTTCAGGGCTGTATTGTACCAATCACATATAATTCGCCTGCCGTCTTTGGTTATATTCTCGTTTATGCTGTTAGAGCCTCTTTTTCCAGATAGCAGATCCTGGAAAATGCCATCAACAAATCCTCTCATGTCTTCAGGTAAAATCAGTCCGGCAGAATGTTTGCCCATGACTTCCTCTTTAGTATAGCCAAATATAGTTTCGGCTGCCGGGTTCCACTCATCAATTTTAAAATCCATATCCCAGGAAATTGCTCCAATTGATGTGTTTTGAAGGTGGATGGAAAGTTTGTATTCACTTTCCTGAAGCGCCTTTTCTGCCAGCTTACGATTTGCCTCCTCACGTAAAATTCCCCAAGATTTCATCCCGTAATATGAAAAATAGAAGCTACCGAGTAAAATGAAAGCAAAAAGAATAATAAGCTTGTTTCTGAAAGTTATCAAACCAGCAAATAATTCATCCTCGCTTGACGCTACAACAATTGTCCAAAAACTGTCTAAGATTTTTATTGGTTGATATACTGCATATTTTTTAATCGTTTTCAAACGTTCATCTCTAATCATATCGAAAAGGTAAACAGTCTTTCCTTGTTCCCCTTTAACCATTTCATTTGCCATTGAAATAATGGTTGGGAATTCTTTACAATTTTCAAATACAGATTTGCCTATATGCCCTGGTATGGGACAAAAAAGCTCTATCCCTTCTTTGCTTGTCATCCATGCATATCCGGTTTGACCCAGTTTTATATTTTCAAGATAATCTTTAGAAATGGATAGAAAATCTATTAAAACACCAAGTGTTCCGTAAAACTTGTTATTTTTTATAACCGGTACATGCAATGCAATAGCACGATACCCTTGAACAGCAGTAAAAACACCACTGGCAGTCGGTCTTTTTGTCTTAAAAATTTCTTGAATATGTTTTTGGCTGGAAATATCTCTGCCGATAAGTTCTGGATTATCTGGAGTGGTATAAGAAATAACTCCATCCACATCAACACGTGTAATTGCAAGTATTGCCCCTCCGGGGTCTATTTTATAAGCAAGATCCAGCTCTTGTTTGCCGCGATCATCAAGTTGGATTATGTGATCTGATTCTGAAACTTTTTTTAGGAATTCAGTTGTGGTGTTGAAAAATGTTTCAATCCCATGTTGGGCTTGTATAGCAAGGATCAACTGCCTGGAATTCAGTTCGTTAATAGCTTTTTCTTTTGCATCTGAAAAAATGACTTGAAAAAAAAAGCCGCAGATGAAAATCCAAATGAAAAAAATTCCGAATAAATATTTATATTTCATTATTGTCTCTTTATTTGGTGTATATTAACTGATCCTTCCTAAATAAAACAAGAGATATTAAGCCACATTTTTTAAAACTATGCTATTGGCGATCAAAAACATTATTGTTCAGATCCCAAAGTATACGTTCACCAGAATGCGTTTAATATGCCGATGAATTTCAATAATAATCACAGTACAGTATATTGTGGTGCAAAGTAAATAAAGTTTCAAAAACTAATTCACATATATGGAAAAAGGTAAAATCGAATTAATCAGGCTACCATTGTTTTTTATTGGAGTTATGTTGCTTCAAGAAAACAATTGTTCTGTTAATTTTTTGTAATCGAAATTGAGGGAACATAAGGCCAGAAGTAAACAACCCAAACCCCTTGGTTTGATCTGTCAGATTGTCAAAAATTTCATCAAGATTTGAACTGGTATCATTGACGTTTTGAATGTCATAATGTAGTTTCCATAAGGATAATAATACTTAACTGCTGAATTTTGTAATCGGATCACCAATAACAAAAGAAGCCAACGCCGATTTGAACAATCGGCCAAGTCGACATAAATAGACAAATGGCTCGTTAGCGCCCCCCTAAAAAGTAGCTTGATATAGTGTGCAATTTTTTGAGGAAATATCAATATTTTTTATTGCGATGAACGATATCCCGCTGGACCACGCCAACGACTAACAGCACAATTAAAATGGCAGACACCTGCACGAATGTGATACGTTCATTGTCCAGCCAACTCCACATGAGTGCTTCTATCGGAATGACATAGGTAACCATACCAGCAAAAAGGGGTCCGT
>JAQICW010000039.1 GCA_027858355.1 Desulfobacula sp. | reverse complement strand
GGATTAAGACCGGGTAATTGCAAATATATTTAGTGCTCAACCAAAAACCGCCAATTTCCCCGATTACTGCGTTGGGTTCAACTCGCGGGGGAGCTTTTGTTTTCAATATTTTCAGGTTTTCGTTCAAGCACTATTCAAATTATATTAGAAAGGCTTTTTAATTTTCAAGCAGTTTTTATGTTTAAGTAAATCATAATATTGCAAATATATGCCAAATGATATAGTTTTTAAATTCAAGTTTCAGACTTAGGCCCTTGAGATCTTTACGGGGCAGCTATGCAAGCCTGATCCTAATATGGGGATATGTATTGTGCTATATTTTTTAAAGAATATGATAAGTGTGGGGCTCAGGCGCAAAGGGATCTCCCTTGTTTTCGCCTACCTGGCTCTTTTAATGATATCAAGCCTGCTGATTAAACTTGTCGAACCGTCTGATTCAGCCTTAACCCGTTTTGACCAGGCACTATGGTGGAGTATTGTGACCAGTACAACGGTTGGCTATGGAGATCTGTTCCCGGTATCCAATCTTGGGAAAATTGTGGCGGTTTTTTTGCCTATGTTTATGGGCATAGGCCTTGGGGCTGCATTTATTACCCATGTTGCTTCATCGTTGATTGAAAGGAGAGATAAACAAATGCACGGAGAAAAAGAATACAATGGGAAAGGTCATATCCTGCTGGTGGGTTCAACTGATGAGACAGAACAGCTGATTGAGCAAATTCAGAAAGATGAGACATATGCTGACCAGGATGTTGTCCTTGTGGCTGACATATCAAGGCATCCTTTGCCTGGTATGGATGATGTTTTCTTTATCAAAGGCAGACCCGATACCCCTCACATCCTAAACAAAGCCAATATAAAAGAAGCTGCACATATAGTTATTCACACGGGAAAGGATGAGGAAAGCCTGTTTGCCCTTATTAATGCCCTTAAACTGAAAAACAATGCCTGTGAAATTACGGTCCGATGTATTTCAACCCAGTCCATGGATACATTCTCCAGTGTTCAGGGCAATTTTCAAATTATTATGCAGATGACGGCTGAAATGATGGTGCAGGCCATGCAGGACAAAGTGCATCTCCCGCTACAGATCCTGTTGCGAAACGATGCTGATGAAGAAATATATTTTATCCCTGTTCCCCAGGCTGTTCAAGGCTTTACCTGGTGGTCTCTTCATGATTATTTCAAAGAAAAATACAATTACCTGACCTTTGCCATGCAAGGTTCTGACAAAAAGGTGATAGTCAATCCATCAAAAGAAGAGATGGTTTCAAAAGGAGACGGTATCTGGCTCATGGCCCAGAAACGACCGATCAGTATTGCATGGCCGTCATAAATTATGCAAACTTCTTGCCGAATCCATGGCTCTGTTTCTGGAGGGGCGTTACAAAGTGGATGGTATGACGGCTATTTCTATATCAATTTTTTATAAAATGTTTTTTATCCGATAGCATCCAGAAAACAAGTGTTCCCAAGGCCATGATAAGGGTTCCGCATGGGAAAGACAGCCGCAAACTTAAATAATCCATGGCAAGTCCGGCTGCCATTGAACCTGTCAGCATTCCCAGGCTGTGGGCAACCGTCATGATGGACATGACAGATCCCAAGGCCTTTTTTGTGTCCCCTTTAATGACGGAATAGGCCATTATTGCCGGCGAGGAAATACCACCACCGATTCCAAATATTGAAACGGCAATCACCAGATCTTGAAAAGACGATGCCCAGAACGGCAATAACATTCCAATGGTTGATAGTGTCCCACCAAAAATAATCATTAAATTTTTATTTACCCTGTCTGCAACATATCCCATGGGTAAACCAAGGAGTCCTGATATAAATACACCCAGCATCACAAGTACACCAGTTAATGAACTGGAAAGACCAAATTCAATGTCTGCAAACAAGGGAAGGAAACACCATATCACCCCGATACAGGCTGTATAGGCATACCTGAATATAAAAATGGAAATAAGCCCTCTGTCTTTTATAAGATTGGACCATGGAATTATTTTATTTCCTGTTGTTTTAACTTTTTCTTCTGAGGCTGCGGGCAGGAAAAAAATGCATAATAACAGGCCAATGCCTGACAGCAGGCCCATGCAGATAAATGCAGCATCAAGGGACCATATATCTTTTATTCCGCCACCCATCAAGGGCCCCAGGCTCAAGCTTAAAAACATGGACAGGTTAAAAAGCCCCATTGCATACCCTTCTGAACCTTCAGGCGTGATCTCCCCAACATAGGCCTGAACCACGGGCATAATCATGGCAGATCCTGCCCCCTGGATAAATCTTAATATTATCAATGTTTCTATATTTTTTGAAAATATAAATGCAAATGAAAGCAGTGTATAGGCTGTTAAGCCTGCCACAATAAAGGGCTTTCGTCCTTTTTGATCGGACAGCCTCCCAAAAACAGGCAGAAGAAAGATTCTGGATATGGAAAATGAACCAAATATCATTCCCACATATATTCCTGTGGCTCCCAGGTCGTTTGCATACACAGGAAGAAGCGGCACCACGATTCCAACCCCTGTAACCGTTGTGAAAATAGCAAAAAACAGGGTTATAAAGATACCTTTCCGGTCCGAAGGTATAATGTTTTTCCAGTTATTGAACAGCTTTATCGCAAGCTGGGACAGTGGTTCTTTAACAGAATGTGGGGCCATTGGATCCATTTTTTAGTCTTAGGATAAGCACTCCTGGATTTGATCAATAAACCGGCTTGGTGTTGAAAATTCACCTTTTCGATAATTGGCATGTGTCAGGTATAAAAATCTTTCTGCCCGGGTCATTGCCACATACATAAGCCGCCTTTCCTCGAAAAGCGCATTATCGCCTGCATCAATAGACCGCCAATGGGGAAATAGACGCTCTTCGCATCCCACAATAAATACGGTATCAAATTCCAGGCCTTTGGCTGAATGAATGGTGAGAAGGGATACGCCCGTTGAATCTGATTCCTCCTCATCCTCCTTGTCTTCTCTGATCAAGGCTGCCTCTTCAAGATATTCTAAAAGATCATTTTTAGATCTTGCTGTATGAATTAATTGCTCAAGGTTTTCTTTTTTTGAAATAAATTCGTCATTTGTTTTTGTTTTTTTCTCCAGGTATTCATAATAATTGGTTTTTCCCAGGACAACTTCCATGGCCCGGGCAGGAGCCAGATCCTTTATTTCATCCAGGATTTCAAGAACATGGGAAAGGTTTTCATGGATTTTTTTACTTAACACCCGATCTTTGACCATGATTCTGGCGGCACCCTGGAGGCTTGTCCCCTGAGTTCTCATGTCTGCCATTTTTTTAATCATTGATGGCCCGATTCCCCTTTTGGGGGTGTTGACAATGCGCTCAAAGGAGACATCGTCATTGGGGAAAAATGCAGCACTCAGATAGGAATTAATATCCAGGACTTCCATTCTTTCAAAAAACCCCTGAGATCCCTTCAAACTATAGGGTATTCTGTAGGACCTGAAGATCTTTTCAAAGGGAAGGGAACAGAACTTTGTCCTGTAGACCACTGCCATTTTATCATAGGCGATGCCCAGACCCTGGCGATTTAATCCCTTAATCCTTCTGGCAACCCATTCGGCTTCATGTGAATCTGATATAAAGTCATAAATTTCAACCACCCCGCCTTTTTTTTTGGAAAAGCATTTTTTATCCATTTTATCAGGGTTATAATCGATTAAATCATTTGCTGCCTGAACAATTTCATCTGCAGACCTGTAATTTTCTTCAAGCCGGAAAATTTTTGAATCCTTATATTTTTCTGAAAACCCTAAAAAATGATTCACATTGGAACCCCTGAATCCATAGACGGACTGCCAGTCATCTCCCACACAGAAAAGATTCCGGTGGTCACCCAGAAGCAAGTTGGTTAAATCGTCCTGAAGATTATTTGTATCCTGGTATTCATCCACAAGAATATAGGAAAAATAGTTTTGATAAAAATCCCTGATTTCTTTGTGATCCCTTAAAAGATCTCTTGTTTTTAAAAGAATATTATCAAAATCTACACTGTTCATTTCCTTTAGCCGTTCTTCATACTGGGCAAACAGGTCTTCAATTTTAACACTGAAAAAGGCAGGCTTTAAATCAAAATATTTTCCCGGGTTGCCGAAATTTTTAGCCCTTGAGATAAGGGATAAAATTTTGTTGGCATGCTTTTTTTCAATATTATTTTTCACGCAGAGTTCTTTGACCAGCTTTTGCTGCTGATAAACTGAAAACACCTGTATGGGTGATATGTATCCTGATTTTTCACAATGTTGTTTTAAAATCATAAGACAGGCTGAATGATACGTTCTAACCCATTGAAAATTTAGAAAATTAAGACCTGTCATCTCAATGAGCCTTGATTTCATCTCGCCGGCTGCTTTGTTTGTAAATGTGATGGCAAGAATTTTTCTTGGATCATGGCCCAGGTTGACAAGGTGTGAAAACTTGGCTGTCAAGGTTCTGGTTTTACCTGAACCGGCTCCCGCAACAACAAGTGCTGGGGAGCCGGTATGATTTACTGCATCCTGCTGCTGTACTGATAACTCCATAAAATTTAAATGATAAGATTTTTAAAAATCTTATTTTATCTCCTTAATAATGATTTTTAAAGCGGATTCAATTTCATTTCTTATTACATCCAGTCTTCTTTTGCTCAAGGCTTCAAATCGAAGAACCAGGGCCGGCTGGGTATTGGATGCCCTGACAAGTCCCCATCCATCATCGTACAATGCTCTTAACCCGTCAATATCAATCACATCCTGCCTGGCTTTAAAAAGGGCTACAATTTTATCCACCACATCAAATTTGATCTCATCCGGACAATCCACTCGGATTTCAGGTGTTGTAAAGGTTTTTGGAAGATCGGCGATGAGTTCATCAACCCCAAGGCCTGTATCTGCCATGATTTCAAGCAAACGGCAGGTGGCATACAGGGCATCATCAAATCCCAGATATCTGTCCTTAAAAAACATGTGACCACTCATTTCACCGGCAAGTTCTGCCTTTTCTTCCTTCATCTTTTGTTTAATCAATGAATGGCCTGTTTTCCACATGATGGCATTGCCGCCAGGGTTTCTAATATCATCATACATGACCATGGAGCATTTGACTTCCGAGATAAAGGTTGCCCCGGGTTTTCGTCCAAGGATTTCCCTGGAATAGATAATCATGAGCTGATCCCCGTAGATCACCCCACCATTCTTGTCCACAACACCTATTCTGTCAGCATCTCCATCATATCCCACTCCAAGGTCAAGATTTTTTTCTTTTACCAGTTTAATCAGATCAAGAAGATTTTTTTTCTGGGTTGGATCAGCTTCATGGTTGGGAAAGGTCCCATCCATATCGCAATATATATCGTAAACCTCGCACCCCAAATTTTTTAATACAGGGAGAGCCGTTATTCCACCCGTTCCATTTCCAGAATCAATGCCGATTCTGATGGGTTTTTTGATCTTGATATTATTTAAAATATAATCTTTATAAGGAGTGATGACATCTTTTTGGGTCACCTTGCCATGGCCTTGAACAAAGTTTTTATTTTCACAGATAATGCGAATTTTCTGTAACCCATGGCCGTGAATGGAATCTGTGCCACTCAATAGTTTAAAGCCATTATATTCCGGTGGGTTATGGCTTGCAGTCACCATGGCACCACCTTCAAGGTTCAGATGATGTATGGAAAAATAGAGAACGGGTGTCGGGCAGATTCCAATATCAATTACATCACAGCCTGTGGAGATGATTCCCTGGATAAACAATTGAGAAAATTTATCCGAGGTCAGTCTGCAATCTCTGCCAACAGATACGATTTTTTTATTATGCCGGTTTAAAAGACTGCCGTAAGCTTTGCCAATGATTACCACATCTTCTTCTTCAATATCCTTGCCTGCAACACCTCTTATGTCATATTCTCTGAAAATCCCAGGATTCATGATACCTCCTTTAGATGAATTTTGATAAAAGGACCAAAGATCCTATCAGCCAGCAATAAGGGGCAAATAGATGAAATCTGCCCGAGTGAATCAAAGATAATAATAATTTTAAAGCAATCAATCCTGTTATAAATGAAGCAATTGCAGCATATATGGTTACAGGATCAATGGCAAGACCATAGTTTATCATATCTTTTATACTTAATATCTGTGCTCCCAATATTGCGGGAATTGATAGGAGAAAAGAAAATTTTGCTGCATTATGTCTGTCAAGACCCAAAAACATCCCGACAGCAATGGTGGTTCCGGACCTTGAAATACCGGGGATAACAGCAGCTCCCTGACTCACCCCGATGATAAGTGCTTTTTTTATGCTAAATTCGTATTTTTTACTTTCGCTGAAATAAAAATTTCTTGAGGCCCATAGGATTGTTCCAGTCAGAATCAACATCGTTCCCACCAGAAGTGTTGATGAAAATAAAATATGCTCAAACTGCTTTATGACAAGCCCTATACAAGCTGTTGGAATAGAACCGATTAAAATTAAACCGGCTAATTGAAGGTTTTTATCTTCGTTTAAAAGGGGGGTGACTGGCTTTAATGTAGCAGCCTTTGAAATAAACCTGAATACAGAAACCAGTATGGCCGAGATGTCCTGCGCATAGACTACCAGAACAGCCAGAAGTGTTCCCATATGAACACTGATATCAAATGCCAGCTGGGATTGGGTAATCCCAAAAAAAATCTGTCCCAGGACAAGATGCCCGGAACTGCTTACTGGTAAAAATTCCGTAAGCCCCTGTATAATGCCGAGGATGATCCCTTGATATAATTCCATATCCCATTATTTTTTTTATTTATTCTGGTCAACAAACAGCACTCGTATATAATTCTTAGGCCTAAATTGCAAGATATTAAAAAAGACTTAAAAGAAAGATTGATTTAATACTGGTTTTTTTGTTATAAAAAGTATATTCAGTTGTTTATATATCTTTAGGTTGACACCCTTTTATACTAACAAAGCAAAAGGAGAAAAAATACATGAGACTTTTTACAAGAAGCTTATTAACATTGGTTGCCTTCCTTTTTTTATTTGGATGCGCGGCAAAACAGATGAGCACACCCGCTCCATTCAATGCAGTAAATTTTGATAAAGCAGCTTACTCTTCAACGGTAGATAATTTTTTAATCTTGTTTGATGCATCAAGTTCAATGCGTTATCCATTAAATCAGGAAACAAAATTTAATAAGGCTCAGGCCTTGGTGAACAGGTTGAATCTGACACTTCCTGAGTTGGGTCAGACTGCAGGGATAAGGTCTTTCGGCCATTCTCCCAAAGTATCAAAGAACTCAACAGAATTGTTTTATGGAATGGAAAAATATTCCACTGCTAATTTAGATAAAAATTTTAAAAAGATTGTTGAGCCCGGCGGCACCACCCCATTGGCTAAAGGACTGAATGCTGCACAAGATGATTTTAAAGGACTTTCAGGAGCATCGAATGCCTTGATTATCATAAGTGACGGTGAGGATTTGCCAGATGATGTGCTGGCATCTGCAAAAGCATTAAAAGAACTCTATGGTTCTTCTATCTGTTTTTACCCGATCCTTGTCGGCGATGCACCGGCAGGAGCAGCCGCCTTAAAACAGATTGCATCCATTGGCGGATGCGGTTTTTACTCAACAGCAGACCAATTGTTAAAGAGCCCGGCAGCCATGGCAGATTTTGTTGAAAAGGTTTTTCTGAGCAAGAAACCAGCTGTTGTAGCTCCTGCACCTGTTGTGGTTCCGAAAAAAGAAGTTGAAAAAGAAGTGGGTTGGGTTCTTGACGATGTACTTTTTGGCTCTGGAAGCTCTGTGATCAAACCGGGTGCCTATTACTTATTGGATGAAATTGCCGCAAAACTTGTGGAAACTCCTACCATGAGTATTGACATTCAGGGTCACACCGATAATGTCGGTTCAGCCAAGCAGAACATGGATCTTTCCTTGAGACGTGCCCAGGCCGTTAAAAACTATTTGGTTGGAAAAGGCATTATGCCAAACAGAATGACAACGGAAGGATTTGGATTTACCAAACCTGTTGCATTAAACGGCACGGATGCCGGTCGTGCACTAAACAGAAGGGTTGAGATTAAACCCTTTTAATTAAAAGATAAACTAAGGGAAAGAACTGCATTTTTGCGGTGTGGTTCTTTCCTGATTACGATTTCGGCCACAAAAAAATGCTATGTTTTTAACACTGATTTTTTTGTGGCCTTTTTTTAAAAGTTTTAAAATCGGTCTCAGGAGCGATAACCTGAAGGTCACACGTAAATAATTTTGCCAGTATTTTGGGTGCCGTATCCCCCAAGGGACTGTATCCTGTCCTGAAATGTTTTTGTCTGAATAATGTCAAGCAAAGTCTGAATTTTTCGGGTCTTATAAAATCTGTCCGGGATAATAAGACCATACTCTTCCGTCACAACGGGTATGAAATCAAGATCAAGAGCCCGGGCTGCCGCCTGGATGCCAAGCCCTGCATCCGCTCTGCCTGACAGAACTGCAACAGCCACGGACATATGGGTGTATTCATCATTTTCATACCCTTGTATATCATGAATTGACAGCCTAAGGGTCTTGAGCTTATAATCAAATAAAATCCTTGTACCTGATCCGGGCTGGCGGTTGATAAACTGTAGTCCCTTGTCTTTTAAATCTTTAATGGATTGAATATTTTTAGGATTTCCCTTTGGCACAATCAGCCCCTGGTCCCTCATGACAAGATTGATTACCCAGACCTTCTGGTCAGGCAGATATTTTTTAATATATGAAATATTATAGATGCCGTCCTCTGGGTCCAGAAGATGAGCCCCGGCCATATGACAGGTGCCTTTTTTAATGGCCATAAGGCCGCCCATGCTCCCAACATGGCTTGATGAAACACTGATATTGCCGTTCCCCCCTTTTATCTGATCCGCCAGAATATCCAGGGTATTATCATGGGAACCCGTTATCACTATGGTATTTTCAATGGCAGATAACGGTCTTAACAACTGGGCCATGATCTTCTGATTTTCTGATATACCCTCAATATTTGTGGGTATTCTGATAATGCCGTCAGCCTCGGTCAGGGTGGTGATACTGCCTGATCCCCTAGGCAGTTGGGAAGCCATCAGTTTGCCATCCACGGAACCTATTTTTACCCTTAAAAATTCTTCCAGACCAATTTTTGAAGCAATTTTTCTTGCCGGGAAAACAGGAACGGATATTATTTCTTTTTTGGGAAGCTTCTGCATGTTTAACAATAAGGGGCCGGCAAATAGTTCAAAGGCAACAATAGCTGAAACCGGGTATCCCGGGATGCCAAAGATAGGAATATCAAACACTTTGCCAAACATCATGGGTTTACCCGGCATCATGGTAACCCCGTGGACATAAATTTCACCCAGAGATGAAATCACGGGTTTTGCAAAATCCTCAGACCCGGCTGAAGACCCGCCAATGATACAAATCATGTCATAATCTTGTTTTGCAGCTGTTTCCACAGCTTTTTTTATTTTTTCAAGGTTGTCCTTGAGCATGGGGTGTCGGTCAAATTTTGCCCCATGATCTTCACACAGCCCTCCTAATACACAAGAGTTGGATTCCACCACATCCCCTGGTTTGAGCTGGCCTATTTTAATTTCATGCCAATGCTTGAGTTCTGATCCCGTTGGGATAATCAAAACTTTTGGCTGTTTATAAACCCTTACCTTAAATATTCCGCCGGAAAGAAGTGCACCAAGGGAATGGGCATTGATCCTGTGGCCTTGGGGGAACAGCAATTGGGAGGCCACAATATCTTCTCCCATTTTCCTGACATGCTGCCAGGGAAACACAGGGGCCTCAATTTCAACACTCTTTCCGTCAATAATATTGAGATGTTCTATCATAATGACGGCATTGGTGCCTTTTGGCATGGCATGGCCCGTATTGACCCAGAAGGCATTTTTATCAGGACAAAGTGTGATGGGAACTTCTTCATTTGCACCAAACGTGATTTTTGCATCCACGGCAATACCATCCATGGCAGCTGCATGGAAATTGGGTGAAGAGATAGCTGCCATGGCAGGTGCAGCCAAGACCCTGCCTTTT
>JAQICW010000448.1 GCA_027858355.1 Desulfobacula sp. | reverse complement strand
TGTACTTTGTCCAGTGTTGCCGAGAAGGGCAATGACATCACCCCGTTTGACTTTTTGACCTGCTTTTACAAGAATTTTTTTCAAATGCCCGTACCTGGTGTTCAGACCATGACCATGATCAATAACCACCATATTGCCAATATACATTTTCCTGGCAGCTAAAGAGATTCTACCATCAGCCGAGGCAATAATTTTTGTTCCAATCCTGTTTGAAATATCTATGCCTGAGTGAAACTCTTTTTGGCCGGTAAAAGGAGATTTGCGATATCCAAATTTTGAGGTAATCCATCCTCCGTCAAGGGGTCTTATGGAAGGAGTAGATGCCAGACGGTTTCTTTTTTGTTCAAGCTGCTTAATCAGGTTTTCAAAATCAAGCCCCTGTTTTTTTGCAGCAAAACTTGTCTGGTTGATCTGCTGGTGCATTTCACGTATCAAATTATTATGCTTTTTTCCCAAAGGAATATCCGGGTCAAGTTCATTTTTCGGAATTCCCCCTATACCGATTAAACTGCTGGAATCACTGGCTTGATTTATATCTGCAATAAGCCGTACTTTGTCTTCAAATTTTGAAAGGTTACCAACCTGTTTTTTTAAGGCTTCTATTTTAACGGCAAAACTTTGGATTTGAGTTCTTTGATTTTTAATTTCGCTATGCTGGTTATTGATGGTTTGACTTAAAATGATAGCGTCATATGATGTTTTTTTCAGTTGAAAATAGTTGTATCCTATTAAAGAAGCAACTCCAATGACAGAAAAGCCAATGAAAAGTGCAAACCCTATTGCAGACTTGTGGATAGAAAATTCCTTTATGTTAGAAGTGTTACCGGAATGAAACCAAATTTTAATTCTTTTTTTCATTAATATTCTTCTTATTTAGATATTTATTATATGTCAAGTACAATATTCATTATAAAGGTCCTTGAAAAGAATTCAATCCTGTTTGCTCGTCTAAACCAAACAGGATGTTCATATTTTGAACAGCCTGGCCTGCTGCACCTTTTAAGAGGTTGTCAATGGCGGAAATAATAATAATTTTTTTTGTTCGTTCATCAAAATGAAATCCAATATCGCAGCAGTTTGTTCCTTTGACATGGGAAATTGCCGGATACATGTTTTTATCAAGTATTTTTACAAAAGGTTCATTGTTATAATAGGAATCTAAGGTTTTTCTTATTTTATCTTCAGTTACACTATCCATTGCTTGAGCATAAATTGTTGATAACATTCCCCTTGTTAAGGGAAGCAGGTGTGGCACAAAGGTGATGGCCACTTTTTGCTTGGAATGAATACTTAAGATTTCATTTATTTCCGGAGTATGCCTGTGATTTCCAATTTTATAGGCAGTAAAGGATTCATTGGCTTCGCAAAAATGAGTTGTAATCGATAAGGTACGTCCTGCACCGCTTACACCGGATTTTGAATCTGCAATAATGCCATGGGGCAGGATCAACCCCTCTTTTAAAAGGGGAAGCAGTGGTAATAGAATGCTTGTTGGATAACAACCAGGGTTACCCACAAGGTTTGATGCCTTAATCTGGTCCCGGTATATTTCGCTTAAGCCATAGACACTTTCTTTTAAAAGGTGTTTTGATGTATGTTCCTGGTAGGCGGATTCATATGCTGCAGCATTAGTAAACCTGAAGTCAGCCGACAGATCAATAACTTTTATCTTATGGTCCAGCAGTGATGGTACATGCTGCATTGATATTTTGTGTGGTAATGCTAAAAACATAACGTCAATTTTTCGGGAAAGTGATTGAATATCCAGGTCTTCACAAATCAGATTTTCAAACCCTCTCCCAAACCCTCTCCTTGACGGAAAAATATCTGTCAATGAACTGCCTTTATAGCTGTTTGAAGTAACAGCACACAATTTGGTTTCTGGATGATTGGAGATCAGTTTGACAAGTTCAACGCCCGTATATCCTGAGGCTCCTGCTATGCCTACGTTAATCATATGCTTCCTTATTATTTAGTGGTCGACAGAAAACCGCCAATTTTTCCGATTACTGCGTTGGGTTCCAATATTAACATACGCTACTAAAGTATGGTCCTCTCCTTGCAATTCTTTGTTAATAATATCAGATATCACTTCCCAGTTACCTTTTGCAAGTCCTGCACCGATTTTTGGATAACCGATCTTTTGATGTGAAAAATCTTTTTTTATCCTGGTAAAAAGATTTTGGATTGCCCCATACTCAACCAAAGGTCCATGGCCTGAAAACTCATATTGGGTGTATCCATTAACAATAGTAAAGGTCTTGTCATTCCTTTTAATCTCTGCCATAGAATATGTCCCCAGTTTGTTTTTATCTCCAATTGGGGTTTTTAAATCAGCTTGATATGCCTCGGGAAATTTATCTCTGATTAATTTTGCGATACCGGCTCCCATGGTGCAAAAGCAGTTGCAACCATGGATAATGACATCAAATCGTCCGGCCATGGTAAATTCAATCAAATCGCCTTTTAAAATGCGCATCATTGAATCATTCTCCCATTAAAATAACTTAATTGTGACAAAATATTCCTTAAAACAAAGTTACACAAAAACAAAAAAGCGGAATCTGTTTAAAATTCCGCTTTTCAATATATGAATCAAATCAGTAAAAAATAAAATAATATTAATAAAGAATCTGGCTCAGAAACATTTTGGTTCTGTCATTTTGAGGGTTATTGAAAAACTCATCAGGTGCGTTTTCTTCAATAATTTCTCCTTCATCCATAAAAAGAACCCTGTGGGCAACACTTTTTGCAAAACCCATTTCATGGGTTACAACAACCATGGTCATTCCATCCTGTGCCAGGCTTATCATAACATCAAGCACCTCTTTTACCATTTCAGGATCAAGGGCTGAAGTCACTTCATCAAAAAGCATTATATTGGGTTTCATGCAAAGGCTTCGGGCAATTGCCACTCTCTGCTGCTGGCCTCCTGATAATTGTCCTGGAAATTTTGCTGCCTGTTCTGCAATCTGAACTTTCTCAAGATAATACATTGCTATTTCTTCAGCTTTTTTTTTGGGTGTTTTTCTCACCCATATAGGTCCTATGGTTAAATTCTCAACAATAGTAAGGTGGGGAAACAGATTGAAATGTTGAAAAACCATTCCAACTTCAGATCTGACTTTTTCAATGTTTTTAAGGTCCTTGGTGAGCTCAATACCATCAACAATTATTTGTCCTTTCTGGTGCTCCTCAAGCCGGTTTATACATCTTATAAGTGTTGATTTCCCAGACCCGGACGGACCGCAGACAACAATGCGCTCTCTTTTTTTAATATTAAGATTAATATTTTTTAAAACATGAAAATCACCAAACCATTTATGCATATTGACAATTTGGATTACTATGTCTTCACTTGAAATGTCGACTTTTTTACTCGTTTCTTTGTTCATAAATATTCGCTTTATAAATAAAGTTGATAGTAATAATTATTCTAAATCCGTATTAAGTTCATCTTCCAGCTTTCTGCTGTAGGTAGACATAAAAAAGCAGCATACAAAATAAATTAGTGCTATAAATATATACGCTTCTGCTGAAAATCCCATCCATTTTGGTTCTGACAATGTGGTCTGTGTTGTTTTTAATAAATCATATAATCCGATTATAACAACAAGTGATGTATCTTTAAAGGCAGAAATTAAAACGCTGACAGACGGGGGAATAACAATTTTTAATGCCTGGGGTAGAACAATCAGTCTCATGGTCTGTATATAATTTAAGCCAATGGAATCAGCAGCTTCAAACTGACCTTTATTCATTCCCTGTAATCCGCCTCGAACAACCTCTGCAATATATGCTGCTGTAAACAGGATAATGGCAACCTGGGCTCTCAAAATTCCATTTATTGAGACCCCTTCAGGCAGGAATAATGGAAAAACTACAGAAGACATGAATAATAAACTGATTAAAGGAACACCACGTATCAGTTCGATATAAAAAACAGAGAAGGTTTTAATAACCGGCATTTCTGATTGTCGCCCCAGCGCCAGAATAATACCAAGAGGATAAGCTGCTGTTAAACCAAAAACAGACAAAAGCAATGTAAGGATTAGGCCGCCCCATTTTTCAATATCAACAGGCGCAAGGCCCAAAATCCCACCTTTTAATAATAGACCCATAATCACTAATGAAATCAGCCAGGAATATCCAAGAAATTTATTCCAAAAGTTTCTATTTCTACTTATAAAAAGCAATGATACCAGCATGACAATTGCTGTTATGGGGCGCCATAAGATATCCTGGGGATAAAATCCAAAAAGAATAATTTTATAATTACTTGAAATGATTGACCAGCATGCACCGCCTGTCCCCCTGCAGTTTGCATCCGGAAGCCAGGAACTGTCTATTAAAGCCCATTGTATAAAAGGAATAACAGAAAACCATAAGATAGTGACAATAATAATAGTCAGTATTGTATTAAAAGGACTGGAAAATAAATTTTCTCTCATCCATCCTATAATGCCAATACTTGTTATTGGAGGTTTAATTATTACCTTATTTTCATTTTCCGCGTGTAATTCCATATAAACCTATTTTACAATCATCACCTTTCAACTATTGCCATTTTTTTATTATAAAAATTCATAAAAGCTGAGGTTGATAAGCTGAATATAAGATATACAATCATGATTAACAGAACGCCCTCAATTGCCTGGCCTGTCTGATTAATCGCAGTCCCTGCAACAGAAACAAAATCTGGATATCCAATAGCTACTGCAAGAGAACTGTTTTTTGTCAGATTGAGCATCTGGCTTGTTAAGGGAGGAATAATAACCCTTAATGCCTGGGGCAGAATTATTAGATTTAAAACCTGTCCTGATTTTAAACCGATTGCCATTGCAGCTTCTGTCTGACCTTTAGACACGGACTGGATTCCGGCCCTCACAACTTCCGCAACAAAAGCGGCTGTATATAAAACAAGTCCTAAAAGAAGAGCTGCAAATTCAGGACTAATGGATAATCCGCCCTTAAAGTTAAATCCTTTTAATTCGGGAACACTCATATCCGTCGGAGCCCCGCCAATTAACCAGCACACAAAAGGAAATCCAATTAATAAAATTATGGAAGTAATAATAACAGGGAAAGTCTTACCTGTTAAATCCTGTCTTTTTTTAGCCCATTTTTTCAGGAAAAAAATTATAATAACTGCAATTATTACAGCAATTGCCATATATTTATAAACAGGATGTGCTTGTGGAATTCCAAAGATTAATCCTCTGTTACATAAAAACAAACCTTTGAATGGACTTAAAGCAGCTCTTGGAGAAGGCAGCATTTCATAGAACAAAGCATACCAGAAAAAAAGTTGCAATAAAACCGGAATATCCTGAAATAGTTCAATATACCCTGCCGCACATTTATTAATCAGCCAGTTTTTTGATAATCTTGCTATCCCAAGAAATGTTCCGAGAATAACGGTCAGGATGACGCCAATAAAGGATACCAACAGGGTATTTAAAAAGCCTACATAAAGGGCTCTGGCATATCTGTCAGCAGCTGAATACTCAATTAAAGACTCTCCGATTTCAAAAGCAGCTTCCTTATTTAAGAATCCAAATCCTGTTGCAATTGATTGCCTTTCCAGATTGGCCATCGTGTTGGAAACCAGGTACCATGCGACAAAAGCAAATAAAAAAGCCGCTCCAATCTGATAAATTAGTGACCGTTTATCAGGATCATACCAGAAGGAGATGGTTTTAGAATTTTTATTTTTAATAGCTTTATTCATTATATTTTCTAAATATTATCAAGAAAATTTATGGTGCACTTTCCATTGCACCATAATTAAATACAAAGGCTATGGTTTATTTGAATGGAGGAGAATACAATAATCCACCATCTGTCCAAAGTGCATTCAGACCTCTTTCAATACCAAGCTGAGTATTAACACCAACGTTTCTTTCAAAAATTTCGCCGTAATTACCCACCATTTTGATGATATTGTAAGCGAATTTTTCATCAAGACCCAGTGCTTTTCCATTTCCTCCTGTAACGCCTAAGAATCTTTGTATTTTCGGGTCATTACTTTTCAGCATTTCATCAACATTTTTAGAGTTAATACCAAGTTCTTCAGCATTTATTGTAGCCAGTACAGAATAATTAACAATATCTTTCCACTGGTTATCTCCATGCCTTACAGCAGGAGCCAGAGGTTCCTTTGAAATTATTTCAGGAAGAATCATGTAATCAGCAGGGTTTGGCGCTACTGCGCGGGTTCCTGCAAGCTGGGACGCATCTGATGTTAGAGTATCGCATCTGCCGGCAAAAAAGGCCTTGGAAAGTTCGGCTGTGTTTTCAATAACAACCGGATTCATTTTCATCCCATTTGTCCTGAAATAATCAGCAACATTCAATTCTGTGGTTGTTCCGGGAAGAACACAAACAGTTGCACCATCTAATTC
>JAQICW010000441.1 GCA_027858355.1 Desulfobacula sp. | reverse complement strand
CGAATTGCCCCCGGAATTGCCCCCGAATTGCTGTCCCCCGAATTGATGGTATTACTCAAAACTATTCTTAACGACCACATCATTAAGGCTGAGTTGCCCCGGTCTCGGCCATGTCTCTTTCGTTCCTTTGCCAATTGCCACAAACATGGCAATTACATGATCATCCGGCAGGTGAATTAATCGCGCAACCTTCTCAAAATCAAAACCATCCATAGGACAAGAGTCATACCCTAATGATTTAGCTGTAAGCATTATCGTTTGTGCAACAATGCCACAGGAGCGCATTGCTTCGTCTCTTTGCACTTGTTCCTTGCCTCGATAGTACTCATCTATAGCTGGAAGCATAAACTCCTGAACTTCTTTTGGTGCATTTACCCAATAGCGCCCAGGCTCATTTTCCCATGCTTTCAGATCTGCACAAAGCACGATAAACAATGATGCGTCGGTCACTTGTGATTGGTCCCAGGCCACCTCCCTTATCTTCCTCCTCAAGTCAGAATCGTCCACAACAACAAAACGCCAATTCTGAATATTAAAGGCTGTCGGTGAAAGGACAGCCAACGATAAAACTTGATTCGCTTCTTCAGCGGTCATAACGTGGCTTGCATCATAATGTTTGACGGATCGACGTGCACGTATCGCTTCTATCGTTTTCATAATTTCTCCTTTTTGCTAACTTTAAAAAATAACCGATGAAATCCGGTTCATTTTTGTTGTTGAGTTTTCATCAATCAAGGGCTAAACGTAAATATTCCCATTTTCCCCTCTTTTTATTATTATGCATCTCCATTGAAAAATTGTTTGGCAGCACTCAGCAAAAACTCATCCTGATAATTGCCCGCAACCAGCGAAACGCCCAAAGGAACTCCTTCAATATCTGCGATAGGAATCGAGATTTCAGGTAAACGCCCCAGCCCAGCGAATGAACAAATGGCCATCGTTCTATTATAAAAATCCATAATACAATCCAAATCTGACAGTGATCCTTTATATGGTGCAACAGTGGGTGTAGTCGGATAACAAAACAAATCCCCCGAATTCATAAATATAGAAATTCTGTCAAACAAGGTTTCACAAAGATATAACGTCTTATTAAGATCGGTGCGATCAAAGCTGAGTACATTCTGATACGCAGCCTTAAAATTGTAACCCAACTCAGGATTAACAGCTTCTATCCATCCACCAACGGTATTGTTGAATTCAGCTGTTTGCAAATTTCTAAGGGCCTTTTCATTGCACGCGCTAAGATCAAACTCATCACCGACTATATCACTAATACTAATCCATGAGATAGGTACACCTTCAAAGTTTTTAAGGTGTGAAATACTTTTCTCTACAGCCTCTTTTACAAGGGAATCTGCTAATGAAAAAGCATCTGTTAGTAAAAAGATATTATTGACCTTGGCCGGTTCCCTCCTTTGGCTGCGCAAAAGAACGTGCATTACTTTTTCAAGCGTTTGAATACCATTTGAGAAAACACCCACGGTGCTCACGCTGGGCATAAAAGGCAATACACCGGCTTCAGAAACACGATGCAATGTAGGCCTCATACCCCAGATGCCGCAAAAACTTGCGGGGACGCGTATTGATCCGGCAGAATCGGTTCCAATAGAAAAATCTACCAACTCACAGGCTACTGCAGAGGCTGAACCATTAGAAGATCCACCTGGTATCCGATCCGGTGCCTTGGGATTTAGAGGGGTGCCGAAAAAATAGCTTTCACCATCTAAGCTGTAAGTAAACTCATCTGCCACGGTTTTGCCGATACAGGTCGCACCGGCACCCAAAAGTTGATCTACGCAGAGTGCATTATAGAACGGATTTATGTGGTTCTCACCCCATGGTTTGCTCCCATATGAAGTCCTTTTTCCAGCAAGATCAATATTGTCCTTAACAGCAAATTTCAGGCCATCAAGCTCTCCATTCTGATATGGTTCTATTACAAATTTTTCAACAAATGCACCTGAATCTTCAAGGCTATATTTTTTTTTAAACATCATCTCTTCTTTCTGATTCCATTAACATGATTGAAAATACCTCGATAGACAATTGTAAGTATGAGCTGTAAAAAATTGACTTCAAAATTTGGAAACAGTTGATACATGTCCCACCCTAACGTTTGGGTAACGGGTAGCGGGGCTTTCCGCATAAGTTGATTGAAAGTACCCCGTTTCAAAGTTACCCAATATTTTATAAAAACCAGACCTCCGCTATCCGGTTCACCCATTGGTTGGGCAAAAATCCATTCATTTCTGAAATAAATCAGAGTGAGTTCCTGTACGTTCAAAAATGATCCGATCTAATTCGATTTTATAAATCAGCAGCCAATCGGATTCAATATGGCATTCCCGTCGTCCCTTCCAATTGCCAACCAATTTATATTCTCTATGGATAGGATCAAGAGGTTTTTCCGCAATTAGAGTAGAAATAATAATTTTAAGCTTTTCAAGATTATTTCCTCTCTTGGTCATCCGCCTGGTGTCTTTCTCAAACTGTCGTGTATATGCGGGAGTAAACATTAAATCCCGAGTTG
>JAQICW010000371.1 GCA_027858355.1 Desulfobacula sp. | reverse complement strand
TGATAATATATAGATCACATTTTAGCAGAGCTTGAAAAATTCCTCTCCCGGTGACTGAACAAAAATTATCTCTATCTCCAATTATGTTGCCAGTTTTTTTGTTGATAGTTTTCCCCGTTTGACCCCGCAGACCCCACCCCTTATTTTTTAAATAATACCCCACCAGCCTTTCGTATAGGATTATCATAGATCTGAGGAGGTACCAGATCTATAAAAAAGAAAATACGAAGCCACAGGTGCAAACACTGTGATGATTTATTCAAGCCAGATTCCCGAAATCTAAAAAGTCAAAAGTTCTGTAGAAAATCGGAATGCAAAGAAGCCAGCAAAAAGCGTAGTCAGAAAAAATGGTTAATGAAACCAAAAAATAAAGACCACTTCTCAGGTCCTGAAAATGTCATCCGGGTTCAACAGTGGCACCAGCAAAACCCAGGATACTGGAAGCAGAAGAAATCTAAAAAAGCCACTTCGTTAATTGAAGGTGCGTTACAAGATTACTTATCAGTGAAAATCACAATTGGTAAAGGGTTTTCAAGTGATTTAATGCGAACTGTATCAAATAGACTGCTTGAAAGAGCCCTGTGATCCAAATCAGTTTAAAGCCTACTCTTTTTTTCAAGCCGGAAAAGAATGAACAAAATTATGATCCCCACCGACGTTAATATGGCTGCTGTATTGAACGATACCATATAGGCAAATACTTGGGTTTTTCCACGGGATATGAGAAAATCGGTTATGGGCCCGGCAATTAAAGTACCGGCAACACCGAAGCTAAGAAAATAGGTGGCATTGAAGATACTGAAGAGCTTCCCTCTTTTTGAGGCCGGGATATAAGACGATGCCAGTTCATAGGAAGTGGCAAGGATGAGAATTTCTGAAAATCCCATGATAAAAGAGCTGATGCAAACATAAATCAACGAATGCGATATTCCCAAAATCAAAAGGGAGCAGATGGCAAAAACTGTTCCTACGACCAGCAGGTTTCTTGGCCCGAATTTTTCAGTGAGCCTTCCTGTCACAATCCCTGTGAGAATTATTCCCACAGATTTGATATTGACGACATGGCTGAGCGTAATGGAAGACAGGTTAAACCCTGTTTCCAGGGTCAGATACTGGGCCAGGGTCACGGCAATGGAGTTGCGGCCAAAATGGATAAAAACCATGGCCAGAATAAAGACAAAAAAAATAATAGGAGAATAGTGAGCATGATCAGAAAATATTTTCCCATCAGCAGATGGGTGATTCATTCCACCTTCGGGCACCAGGAACATGGGGAAAACTGATAAAAACATGACAGCAGCGGATACAAAAAACAGCGATCCCTCCCAGAAACCCCAGCCTGGAAACCGGGAACCCATACCGTCATAGAGTAATCCGCCAATGAGGATGCCTGCGATTCTGCCGATACCCCCTAAGCTTTCAAGTTTTCCCATGATACGACTTCTGACTTCCTGTTTATAAATATCGGAAATAAGAGCAGACCATCCTATATTGGACATGGACCAGAATATTTCTATGATGGATAGTCCTATGATTACCACCCAGCCGGCGTTGGCCTTTTCATCCGGGATCAGGTGGCAGTACCATAGGGCAATGGTGCCGATACCTCCTAAAATTTCTCCCCATATGATCAGGGTTCTCCGCTTCTGGTATCTATCCGAAAGGGGTCCCCATACATATCGCTGGAACACCACATTGAGAACCATCGGCAGGGTCGCAAAAAGAGTGGTTGTAGTGACACTGAGACCTAAGAAATGCCTTAAATAGATAGTCAGAAAGCTATAAAACAGGCCGCGCCTGAACATGGCCAGCATCTGGAAAGAGGATACGCCTAAAAAAATTTTCATAAGGGATGATTGTGTATCAGTAAAGTGCTCAAAAGGCAATATTAATAATGTATTCCACCGGAGAGAAAGGGATATAACACGGTTAAAATAACCGCCTGATCTTTTTTGACACATTGTTGGTTAGCCTTAATACTTTTTTTGCGGATTCAAGGTCAATGGAGCCTGTACCAAGACTGGGGATTACAAAGGGCTGTTCAAAAACCACTCGTTCTGTAATACCGGTTTTTTCAGACAACTCGTTTATCTGGCCCATCAGTTTTTTTACAAGGCCATCTCTTGTCTGTTTTGCTATAATGTCGGGGTTGGATGTTGGTACAAATCACTCAAGATTCTATCGCAATCCCTGTGGTTTAAAAATCGCTTTTTTTTTTCGAGGGAGTTTGAACACAGCCAGTAAGCTTGCAACCAGATAAAGCAAGGCAGCAATTCCGAAAACAGAGCGGAGGCCAAACCACATGGCGATACTGACACCTAAAAGGGGGGCAAGTGTTCGTGCTCCGGAGACAACGGAGTTGTCTATTCCATAAACGGAGCCCTCTTCTCCCGAAGAGGTATAATTGGAAAGAAGGGCGCTGACACTTGGAATAATGCCGCCAAGGCCCAGGCCAAAGAGGGCATGAAAGAGGACAAGTTGCCAGCCAGTAGTAATAAAGACTTGAAGACCTAAGAAAAGACCACATGCCAGCGATGAACCGATCACAATTGGCCGATGGCCGATGCGATCCCCCAGTTTTCCTAAATAGATGGAACTTAGGGTCATAGTAACAGATGTAACTCCCACTATAAGACCGGTGAAGCTGTTGATTCTTGTGCTCTCACCAATAATGCTTTGGGCAAACAAAGGGAGTATCGGAATAAATATCACCCGCCCCAATTGATTCATGAATCTCAGGCAAAAAGTAATGGCTACCCCCTTTGCACGTAGGACATGTTGCCACTCGGATATGAAATGGCGTTGTTTTCTTGTTGCTTTATCCGGCTTTTCAAAATTCTCGTTAACACCAAAATGAACGGCTATCCCGGAAATTAAGAGTGTTGCTCCGGTAATATAAAAGGCTGATCGGTACCCGAACATATCGGCCATAATTCCACCAATGACAGGACCAATGGAAACGCCCACACCCATTCCTACCTGTAATACACCCATGGCATATCCCATTCTCTTCCTGGGAACCGAAGATGCAACCAATGCATTGGCTGCGCCGACTGTGCCAGTAATCAAGCCTTGAATGGCACGGAGAATAACAAGTTCTTCGGCAGACCTTGCAAATGCCATGAGCGTTAAAATAATCGCACCACCGAACATGGCGCGCTCTACCATCAATTTTCTGCCAAATCGATCGGAAAGGGCTCCCCAGAAGGGTGAGGCTATCATCATCGTAAACGCTTGCCCCGAAAAAACGAGCCCCACAAGAAGTTCCATTCTCAGGGAAGATACTTTTCCAATGGATTCAAGATAAAAAGGCAAAAACGGAAATATGCTGGAAAAACCGATCATGGTTGTCATTTGGGCGAAAAACATAATCCAGAGATTTTTTTGCCATGGTGTAATTGCTGTTCTTTTATATGGATTTGATGTCATTGATTAAATAAGGTTGATATCAAAAATTTTAAAATAGCTGCTACACTAAACCCAAAATTGGAATATTACAAATAAATATTTATCCTTTGTTAAGGCTCACCTATTATATTTTCTGGATTTGGGATTTGGCATAGGTCCTTATTTGTTCGGATACCTGATTCCATTGGTAGGGTAGCGCGGCTTATATGCCATTATAGCCGGTATCATTTTTGTGACGATAGGCCTTTATTACTTATTATACCGAAAAAAGGACTGACATTTTTATTCATGTCCTTGATGGCCACCATCTGACAGCACGGCCTGGAATTCTCCAAATCATTGAAAAGGTTGATATCTAAACGCTTGAAGTGTTTGTGCTTTCTACAAAATAAATGTTTCTTTGAATAAAAACAAAGCAAAAATTCTTGTAGTGAGAAAGGGTTCAATGATGGCATTCCGGGGTCGGACCCGGCACCAAAAAACAGTGACTTGTATTCATAGGGCTCAGCCAAATAAGATTGGAGCACCCCTATATATGGTATGCCAGGTTTTTTCTGAATAAACATTGTCGTTCAATTATATGAGCCAATGACGTCATGGCCCATCATGTTTCCACATTAATCTCTATAATATATATAAAATATTTTGGCAGATCCTTGGAAAATAATTTCCGGGGCCTGGACGAAAATCCGGTTACTCTCCAATATGCTTGAATGAGATTTTGATTTTTTTGACTTTTCATTTTTCCATATACTTTAATTTTTAGCCCGAGGCTGGAAAAATCACCTGCACCAGATGTGGTATTTTGGAAATATTCAAAAAGCCCGGACTGGTGAAAGAAGCGCTCGGTAATTTATTTGACTTGACTTGTCCCTAATGATACCATTATACTCGCTCAATGAACCAATTTCAATTTGATATTTTTTTGCCTGTTATCATTTTTTTCTGTATCCTAAAATTAGTTTTCAAGTTGAACAGTTCAAAACCATCTGCCTCAATTGATAGACCTGACAATTTTTAGTATTATAACTTTATCAGATACTAAATTAGGAGGGAATATGCATATTCACACATCTGAGCAGGGTAGCTTGGAACTGGGTTTTGGCAACTACTCCTGCAATTGGGGGCTACATATCTGCGGTCTTTATGAAACCGAAGAGGAAAGAGATGAAATTATTTTTGGCTTTTTTCGACAAGGAGATATAGCTGGTGATCTCCAGCTTTACGCTCCTGCAGAAAGAACCATAGAAGATTTTATAAAACAGTATGCGACTCTTTGTGATGACTGTGAACAGCACGCCCATGATGAAGACTGTTTTCAACTTTTCACAATAAAAGACCTGTATTACCCTGATGGCGTATTTTCTCCCATTAGTATGGATGAAGGATTGGGTAGTTTTTTTGAAAAGAGCCAAAAAGCAGGTCCAAGAAATATCAGGGCAACAGCTGAAATGGTCTGGGCTTTGGAAGCAGTACCGGGGGTTGAACATCTCATGGCATATGAATCCAGGCTGAATTACTTTATTGAGAATAAGCCCTGGATCAGTATCTGTTTATACAACCTGACCAAGTTTGACGGTGCAACCATCATGCAGGTCCTTAGAACACATCCTTATACGATAAGCAAAGGCGTGATCACTGAAAATCCATTCTATCAGAACCCGGATATATGGCTAAAGGAAAATGCCCCCCAGTTTTTAAAATAGGGTACTTTTAATGAATTACCTCCATTTAGAGCACGATCTTTTTCTCTTACTCCTCAACCTTTCACAGATTACAGGTGAAGAGCGTATTAAGACACTATTTGCTGATTCCATGAACTCTCTCAGTGAACATCTCCAATTGCATTTTGTTGAAAGACAAGATGAAGTCATCGGTGAAGCCATTGAAATTGCAACATTACAGAACCATTTTGGTTTCATTGATATGCAATCCAATCCTGATCAAATAGACAAATCCACAAAAGCATTGGTTAGAAATTCGGTCAGAATGCTGGCCCTTTTTTTAGAAAAGCAGCTGCATGACAGGTTGCTATCCGATGAGAAATTGCTTCTCAACGATCTGGTGGCAAAACAAACCCGAAATCTCAAAAGTGCCAACGAAGATTTAAAAAAGGAGATTGAGGAACGTAAAAAGATTACCCGTGAATTAGAGGAACGTAAATTTTTTATCCAAAGAATATTGGATACGACACCTAATCTCATCTACATTTATGACCTTTTGGAACAAAAAAATATCTTTG
>JAQICW010000289.1 GCA_027858355.1 Desulfobacula sp. | reverse complement strand
GGTGGCGGTCCCCAGATCAATAAAGTTCTGGATTCCATGGGAATTACGTCCAAATTTATTCGGGGCATGAGATATACAGATGATGAAACCATGGATGTGGTTGAGATGGTTTTAGGCGGTAAGGTTAACAAGGATATTGTTGCAGGGATTAACCGGCAGGGGGGAAAAGCTGTGGGGTTAACGGGAAAAGACGGTATGCTGATTACGGCAGAGAAGATGACCATCTATTTTCAGGAGGATGAAAATAAACCACCTGAAATCATAGACCCCGGCATGGTGGGCAATGTGTCCAGCATTAATCCCGATATTATTCATACCCTGACTGCCAAGGGGTTTATTCCCGTTATTGCACCGGTTGGTGTTGGCAAAAATGGTGAAACATATAATATCAACGCTGATCTTGTTGCATCAAAGATTGCAGCAGCTTTAAATGCAGAACGTCTTATTCTTGTTACAGATGTGGATGGCGTGCTGGATATGGATAAAAAACTGATTTCTTCTGTGGATGCAGCAACCATTAAAGATATGATAAGCACCGGACAGATTAAAGAAGGAATGATCCCCAAGGTTGAATGTGCATTGGATGCATTAACAAACGGTGTGAAAAAGTCTCACATTATTAACGGGAAATTGCCCCATGCTGTATTGCTTGAGTTATTTACGGATTCCGGTATTGGTACCCAGGTCTTTGTAGACTAACATTTAAATAAAAGAGATTTGAAAGTGGATTCAATTAAAAAAACAGATAATTTTGTATTTCAAACTTATCAAAGACAAGGCAAAGCATTTGTTAAGGGCCAGGGAGTTTTTCTCTGGGATGAGGATGGAAAAAAATATACAGATTTTTTAGCCGGGATTGCCGTCTGCAGTCTTGGGCACTGCCATGTGAAAATCACGGAAGCAATTACCAGACAGGCATCCACCCTTGTTCACGTGTCTAACCTTTTTTATACCATGCCCCAGGCAGATCTTGCATCAAAGCTTTGTGAAAAAAGTTTTGCAGACAGGGTATTTTTTGCCAATTCAGGTGCAGAGGCCAATGAGGCTGCCATAAAACTTAGCAGGCGATATTTTCAAAAAAAAGGGGAAAAGAACCGATTTAAGATCATCACCATGGAACAATCTTTTCATGGGCGGACCATGGCCACCTTGAGCGCCACAGGACAGGATAAAATCAAGGATGGATTTTATCCGCTGCTTAAAGGATTTTCTTATGTTCCCTTTAATGATATTGATGCCTTGAAAAATGAAATCGATGAAACGGTCTGTGCCATCATGTTAGAACCAGTGCAGGGAGAAGGCGGAATTATTCCCGCAGATCCTGCTTATCTTATCGCAGTAAGAGAACTTTGCAATGATAAAGGGATTTTATTGATCTTTGATGAAATCCAGTGTGGTATGGGACGATGCGGCACTTTGTTTGCACATGAACTTTATGGTATCACACCTGATATTATGACCCTTGCAAAGGCGCTTGGCAATGGTCTTCCTATCGGTGCCATGCTGGCAACCCAGGATGCGGCAACAGGGTTTGATTTTGGAAGTCATGCAACAACTTTTGGCGGAACACCCCTTGCTGCGGCAGCAGGTTTGGAGGTGGTGAGTATTATCAGCAAAGAAATATTTTTAGATAAAGTTTGTCAAATTGGTCAATATTTTAAGGAAGAATTGAAAAAACTCAAAGAAAAACACACAAGAGTTGTTGATGTCAGGGGAAAAGGCCTTTTGCTGGGCATGGAACTTGATAAGGATGCCGGCTCTATAGTAAGAGAATTATTTAAAAAGGGTTTTATAATAAATGGAATCCAGGATAAAATTTTAAGATTTGCCCCACCTTTAATTATAGAAAAACAAGAAATTGACAGACTGATAAAAGAATTGGACAGTTTGTTGTAATTTAGGAGATTTTTGTGAAAAAAGATTTATTATCTCTTTTGGACCTTGAAAAAGATGACTTTGAAAACCTGTTTGCCCGTGCTATCCAGTTAAAGGAAAGATATAGCAGAGGTATTCTTGATAAAGTATTGACGGGAAAGAGTCTGGGCTTGATCTTTGATAAAAAATCAACCCGGACAAGGGTAGCCTTTGAAACAGCAATGATTCAGCTTGGTGGTCACCCCATCTACATGAGTACCCAGGATACTCAGATTTCCAGGAACGAACCAGCCAAGGATACAGCAAGGGTTCTTTCAAGATATGTTGATTGTCTTGCCATGAGAACATTTGACCACTCCCTGGTTGAAGAGTTTGCTCAAAACTCAACCATTCCCGTGATCAATGCCCTTACAGATTCTTTTCATCCCTGCCAGATATTGAGTGATATTATGACCATAATTGAACACAAAGGGGGATATAAGAATATAAAAATTGCCTGGGTGGGAGACGGGAATAATGTGGTTAATTCCTGGATCAATGCTGCAAGCGTTCTCGGGCTTGACCTGATTGTGGCATGCCCGGATAATTATAGTGTAAATCCTCATATTATTGACGTCGCAGAGGTTAAAGAGAAAAGCAATATTGTGTTTACAAATGATCCCACAGAGGCGGTTAAAAATGCAGATGTGGTTTATACTGATGTCTGGGCAAGCATGGGGGATGAAGACGAATTATCTAAACGGATCATTGCCTTTAAAGGATTTCAGGTCAATAAAGACCTGTTATCCAGGGCAAAGCAGGACGTGATGGTGATGCATTGCCTGCCTGCTCACCGGGGTGAGGAAATTTCCGAAGATGTTCTTGAGGATAAGGACAGTGTGTTCTGGGACCAGGCAGAAAATAAAAGACATATGCATAAAGCCATTCTGGAAAGATTGATTTTAAAAAAATAGTAATGGGGTCAGGCTTGCTTTATTGTCGTTATTTTTCAAAATAACGACAATAAAGCAAGCCTGACCCCAACAAAACGATTCAAGATGACATGAATGAAAAACTCTGGGGCGGACGATTTTCCCAAAGCACGGATGATTTGGTTGAAAAATTCAATGCATCCATTGATGTTGATAAACGGCTTTATGACAGCGATATTGATGGAAGCATTGCCCATGTAAAAATGATGGCAAAAGAATCCATCATACCCGAGACTGATGCCAGGACCATTATTAAAGGGCTTGAAAAGGTAAGAAAGAAAATCGAGAATAATGAAATTGCCTTTTCCGACAGCCTTGAAGACATTCATATGCATATTGAAGATGCCCTGGGAAAAGAGATAGGAGATGTGGCAAAAAAGCTTCATACAGGGCGTAGCCGTAATGATCAGGTTGCCCTGGACGTGAGGATTTATTTAAAAAAAGAGACAAGACTCATTATAGACCTTTTATCGGGCTTTCAAAAAGCCATTGTCACAATGGCCCAAAAACACCTGGATGTAATCATGCCAGGGTATACGCATCTTCAAAGGGCTCAACCAGTTCTTTTCTCCCATCATTTGATGGCATATTATGAAATGTTTAAACGCGATATCCAAAGGTTTGAAGATTGTTTTAAAACACTTGATGTCATGCCGCTGGGTGCGGCAGCCCTTGCAGGCACGACTTATCCCTTGAATCGTGAATTTACAAAAGAACTGCTTTGTTTTTCAAAGGTCTCAGATAACAG
>JAQICW010000282.1 GCA_027858355.1 Desulfobacula sp. | reverse complement strand
GAATTGAATTATGACAAGGAAGAGATCCTGGAAGCCTATGTTAATGAGGTCTACCTGGGCCAGGATGGAGCCCGGGCAATCCACGGGTTTGGCCTAGCCGCTGTTTTTTATTTTGGAACTTCCCTCCGGGATGCAAGGCCCCATGAAATAGCGCTGCTGGTAGGGATGCTCAAGGGCCCGTCCAAGTATAACCCCTGGAGATACCCGGACAGGACCATTAACAGGCGCAATAGTGTGTTAAGAATTATGGGTGAGCAGCACCTCATTTCAGCAGCCCAACTGGAAAAGGAACTGGCAGAACCCCTGGGGGTGATTAAATATCCGACCCAGATGAATTCTCCATTCCCTGATTACATGGAACTGGTAAAACGCCAGTTATTGAAAGAATATCGGGAAGCTGACGTAACATCCATGGGGTTGAGAATTTTTACAGCCCTTGATCCTGAGATTCAGATAGCAGCCGTCAAGGCTGTCCAGACCCAGCTTAAAAAAATTGCCGCGCAAAGGGGTCTCGTTGAAGAAAAACTTGAGGCCAGTGTGATAATTACAGCAACGGGAAGCAACGAGATTCAGGCACTGATCGGAGGGAAGAACCCATATGACAATGGGTTTAACCGCGCCATGGATGCCAGACGTCCCATTGGTTCCCTTATTAAACCAGTGGTGTATTTAACAGCATTAAGCCGTCCAAAAACCTATACCCTGATTACCCAGGTGGATGACGGACCTGTCACAATAAAATTGACCAACGGAAATGACTGGATTCCCAAAAACTTTGACAGGCAATCCCATGGCCAGGTGCCCCTCTACATTGCCCTGATCAATTCGTATAATACCTCAACTGTTCGAATCGGGATGGATGTCGGGTTGAAAAGTGTAGGGGAAACCCTGCAGAAATTGGGGTTTAATAAACAGATCCCCCTGTATCCCTCATCCCTGCTGGGAAGCATGGAGATGTCACCTCTTGAAGTGGCACAAATTTATCAAACCTTTGCTGCCGGCGGATTTTACTCCCCTGCCAGGAGCATTCGTGCCATTTACACGTCCAAAGGGGAACTATTGCAGGGGTATCCATTGACCATTGAACAGCGCCTGGAGCCGGGGGCTGTTTTTCTGCTGAACAAGATGCTCCAGGCTGTTGTGTTGGAAGGCACCGCAAAATCCCTTAAAAAACTATTGCCCGAGGATCTGGGAGTGGCCGGGAAAACCGGGAGTACCAATGATTTGAAAGACAGCTGGTTTGCGGGTTTTACCGGCAACCGGCTGACCGTTGTCTGGGTGGGCCGGGATGACAATCAATCCTGTAATCTTACCGGATCTGCCGGTGCCATGCAAATTTTTGGATATCTCATGAATCTTATCCCTAACCAGCCTTTGAACCTCGTTGTACCGGAAAATGTAGAGTGGGCGATTATTGATACCAACACCGGTCTTCGAACAGACAAAACCTTCCCGGGCGCACTTTCCATTCCCTTTATTAAAGGATCTGCACCAAAACACCTCGGATCTTACGAGCCTCAGGCCGTTACCCCGCAGGCCAATGGGGAAAGAAAAAATGACTGGAATATAATTAATTGGTTAAAAACTTTGATAAAATGAAAAATCATACCATACACGCCTATACCAAAGCCGGTTTTTGGTTTGCTAGTCTTATCGCAGGCCTTTTTCTGTCTTCTTGTGCCATCCAACCGGGGACAAGGCAGTCCCATGTTCCCCCGGCTGATAATCGACCAATCCTGGGAAATCAGCAGACTTCGGTTACCAGGGAAAAACTCCGACCGGTTATTCTTGTCACTCTGATAAAAAAGGCAGAACAGCAGATTCGTTCAAAAGATCTGAATGCTGCCTTTGCCACGTTGGAGCGGGCCATAGGGATTGATGCCCAGGATTCTTTTGTCTGGCATCTCATGGCCCGTGTCAAGCTTTCCCAGGGCAATTTACAACAGGCAGAAAATCTCGCAAAAAAATCCAATCTTCTGGCAGTTTATGACCCATCCATTCAGAAAAAAAACTGGGACATCATTGCCAAATCCCTTGATCTGCAGGGGAAGATCAGTGAAGCCGAGGCAGCCCGAAGAAAGGTGCGGGAATAGTTCCATATCTTGACCCGAAAAATATTATCCTATACCATGGAAAGGTCTACAAATATATTCTTGGGAATAAAAAAAATGATCTTACACATTGACATGGATGCGTTTTTTGCCGCGATTGAACAAAGAGACAACCCGGCACTAAGAAACAAGCCTGTCGTGGTTTCCGGAAATTCAGAAAGAAGCGTTGTGTCAACGGCAAGCTATGAAGCAAGATTATTCGGTATCCATTCTGCCATGCCCGTGTTTATGGCAAAACAAAAGTGTGAACAATTAATTATTGTTCCCGGGGATATGAAAAAGTATCAAACTGAATCAAAAAAAATAATGGAAATTATTTCACATTTTTCCCCGCTGATGGAACAGGTTTCCATTGATGAGGCATATGTTGATATTAGGGGATGTGAAAGGCTGTTCGGCTCTTCAGAACAAATTGCCCTTGCCATAAAAAACAAGATCAAAAAAGACATTTCTTTAACCAGCTCTGTGGGGATTGCACCCATTAAATTTCTGGCAAAAATCGCATCTGACATGAATAAGCCGGATGGATTAACACATATTAAAGCGCACCAGGTAGAAAATTTCATTTTCACCCTGCCCATAGGCAAAGTCTCGGGGATTGGACAAAGCGCCATGAAAACAATGGAAATCCTGCAGATCAAAACCCTGGGAGATGTTAAAAAATATCCTCTCCCCATATTAACCCGGAAATTTGGCAAACTTGGCCAAAGGCTTTTAGAGCTTTCAAATGGCATTGATTCATCAAAGGTTGAAACCAATTATATCAGAAAATCCATTTCCAGTGAAACAACGCTTTCAAAGGATATCTTTGATTTTGAAACCATTAAACAGGTCATTTTGGGAAGGTCTCAAAGCGTTGGCAGGGATTTAAGAAAAAAAAATCTTGTCTGTGAAAATGTATTTATCAAGCTTAAGTTCTCGGATTTTTCACAAATCACCAGAAGCAAAAAACTTGATGCCCCTATTTGCTCTTCATATGCTATCTTTCATCAAGCAATTGCCCTGTATGAAAAAATCCTTTTAAAAAAGAAAATCAGACTTGTGGGAGTGGGTGTTACCGCACTCAAAGATAAAAATACCCCGGTCCAGATGCAGCTGATACCGGATATGAACATGCCAAAAGAGCAATGGGAATCAGTGGATACAGCCGTGGATTCAATATCGGAAAAATTTGGCGCTGGTATCATTAAAAAAGCATCCCTCAACAATTTAACC
>JAQICW010000020.1 GCA_027858355.1 Desulfobacula sp. | reverse complement strand
ATTCAGCAGAGACTGCTTCAATTTTTTATCTTTTTTCCACTATTTCCCAGGCCCATAATTTTCATGATCAAGGAGATGAAGACTGGATCAAATTTTATACCAAGGAAGATTTTAATGCTGTAGAAATCAAAACATATGAACCTGAGGAAAACTGTGAAACTGTTATCACGCTTTTTGACATAGATAAAAAAACCCAACTCAAAGAGCGGAGATCTACCCTTTCCAATGGCGTTACCCTGATGTCCTTCAGACCGGAAAACGACGGAACATATTACATTAGAATTACAAATAAGGATTCATCAAAACATGGTGATAATACCGGGTATCGTCTTGCGATATACCTGCCGATTGCACCATTTTCAGGCACTGTCGACGGAATTGTATCTGACAGTTCTACAGGGTCTCCTCTGGAGGGTGTAAAAATATTGATTGAAAATAACTATGCGTTAGCAACAACTGAATCTGACGGGTTTTATTTTCTTCAATGTCCTGCAGGTGAATTCACTTTGTACGCTTCAACCAGCGGATATTTCGGTTATTCAACGGATATTGACGTTGGTGAAATACAGAGAGTTGAACTCAATATTTCACTATCAGCAATCAAAATCTGGTATTACGATAATGATGGTGATGGTTATGGCAACCCAAATATTCCGACAGAATCAGAGACTCAGCCATCAGGGTATATAACAGATAATAACGATTGTAATGACAATGATAGCAGCATACACCCGCAAGCTGTTGAACAATGTAATGGAAAGGATGACAACTGTGATGGAATTATTGATGATGGTTGTGATAATGACCTGGGTAAAACAGCTCTAATATCCCCGTCCGGAACAACTTTTGACATAGCGCCAGTTTTCATATGGAATAAAACCCTCTACGCCACCTGGTATAAATTGTTTATTTGGAATGGTTCTGAAGAAAAGGTTCATGCACAATGGTATGAATCTTCTGATATTTGCTCAGGGGATAATTGCTCAGTTGTACTTGAATCAGAATTGCCAGGTGACAATTATGAATGGTGGGTGAAAAGCTGGAATGAAGCCGGCAGTGTGTGGAGTGACGGAATGAGTTTTGTAGTTCAAGGGGATGCTACACTACCCTCAAAAGTCATCCATACTTCACCTTCTGGCCAGACAAAAGATTCAATACCAACATACACATGGAATGAAGACCCACATTCCACCTGGTATAAATTATGGGTTGGTAAAAACAGTGACGATAAAACATTTACCCAATGGAATGATGCTGCGAATGTCTGCACTAATGGCAATTGTTCAGTCACTCCCGCAACAGAGCTAATGCTTGGAGAATATGAATGGTATATCAAATCATGGAACGATTATGGAGAAGTGTGGAGTGACGGAATGCTTTTTACTGTTGATGATTAACCATAATTATTACGATTTTTTTAGGTTCGAGATAATTGTGTTTTTAAGTATATTATGGTAGCTTGGATAATTAAAAATTCCTATAATTATGGCCAGTTGGTATTGACCTGATAGAGAAATAATGGATCATTCTTTTCCGTAAAGGTAACTGTCATGAAAAAACTTTATTTTTTAAGAATTATTTTCTTGTTAAGCGTTTCTTTTTGGCCAGTGCTCTCATTCACAGACTCCTTGAATAATGCCATAAATTTTGAACTCGAAGGAACCTGGCAATCCTCAAAAGAAGTAAACAGCGTTTATGCAATTAACAATAAGGCTTATCTTGGGAACAGCGGGGACGGTATTGTTGTCCTTGATATAAGTGCACCTTCAGATCCTGTAAAAATAACAAATTATCTTTATAAAGAAGCAACCGAAGTCCTTGGCGATGGCAATTATGTTTATGCTGTAATCAAGGGACAACTAGTAGATAATACGGTTCAAAGAGATAAAGTCCTAATTTTTGATATTTCTCTGGAATCTGATTTGTTAATTGGTGAATATCAGCATAACTCCTATAGAAACCTTGGTAAAATTGGAAAGTCGGGCAATATGCTCCTTTTGACGACAAGTAGCAGTCTTATACTGCTTGACGTCAGCACTCCCGGGAATCCTGTGGAAAAAGGAGAATATGATCTTGGTTCCACTAACTTAACCGCCCCCGGACTGGCGGTTTCTAATGATATAGCTTATGTGGGTGCCGGAAGCAAAAATCTAAAAATCCTTGATATCAGCAACCCTTCTGATATCAAACTTGTGAGTGAATACGAAACCGATATGTGGGCTGTGAACGTTGAGATTCATGATAAAACTGCATATGTTACCGGATGGGAGGGTGGTCTGATTGCAATTGATGTCAGTGACCCCTTTTATCCTGTTAAGGCAGGAGACTATTCCATTGAATCCCCATATATTGCCCTTGATTTCCTGGTTAAGGATACTTTCGGATATCTATCCTATATAAATCCGGAAAACAGGGATGCCGGTATCATAGGATTGAATCTGCAGGACCTGACCGATATTAAAAAAGCGGGTGAATACAGTGAATTGGAGTGGGTGAACCATATTTTTTTTATGGATGATTATCTTCTGGTGGCAAATAAAAATAATTTATCCATCTTGAAACCGTTTTTATATCATATCATAGATACGGATCTTTCACTTGTTCCTGATTCTGTTTCCATCTCTGAAGGGAATACCCGGAAAGTAAGCATAGTAGGAGGGATGGAACCTTATTATGTCGGTTCCAGTGATCCTTCCATTGCTACAGCATATATTGATGAGAACAATACTTTGACAATAAAGGGGGTTTCCCGGGGAAATGTCGTCATTACGGTAACCGATAGTACCGGTGCTCAGGATTTTGTTCAGATAGAAGTGACCCAAATCGTGAAAGTAATTATTGTGGCAGGCAGCGGACCTTATACCGGCAACCACCTCTGGGAATCATCCCTTGCCTGCACACAATACGCTTATAAAGTACTTCAATATCAAGGGTACACAGATGAAACCATTACATATCTTGCTTCCGACACCATGGTGGATCTCAATGGTGACGGCATATTCAATGAAGTTGACGGGAATGCCACCTCAAATGACCTGAAGGAAGCCATTACAAACTGGGCACTTGATGCAAAAGGTGTCATTATTTTTATGGTGGGACATGGCTCTAATAAATATTTTCGAATAGATGAAAATGAGCTGCTTGAAGCCTCTGAGTTAAATACATGGCTAAACACTCTTGAAGGTCTTATCCCGGGTAATTTGACATTTATCTATGATGCATGTCAGTCAGGATCTTTTTTTCCGCATTTGACATCTGAAGGAGGAAAACAAAGAATTCTTATAGCAAGTGCTTCCCTTGGAGAAAACGCATACTTTACATCCCTTGGAGCTCTTTCTTTTTCACACCTGTTCTGGACACAAATTCATAACGGTGGAAACATTAATGATTCTTTTATCATCGCCCAAAATGCCATAGAGTTCACCTATGCAAACCAGACTCCTGTTCTGGATGACAACGGGAATGGTGTCGGGAATGAAAATGATGATGGGGATTTGTCAAAACTGGTCTTTATCGGGAATGGGGTCATTTCGGCAGGAGACATTCCAATCATTCAAACTGTATCACCAGAAACAACTCTTAACGGGGAGATCTCAGCCACATTGTATGCTGATAATATAATCGATTCAGATGACATTGAAAAAGTCTGGGCAATCATAACTCCACCTGATTATGCGACGGCTGATCCTGACGTTCCTGTATTGTCTGTTCCGACCGTAGAAATGGGCCTTACAGGAAACACAAAATATGAAGGGATCTACATGGATTTTGGTTCAACAGGAACCTATAATATTGCAATTTATGCACAAGACAGTGAAGGCAACATATCCTTACCCCGGAACACATCATTTATCCAGACGGGTGGTGATCTTGTGTCTACAAACAAAATAACATTCAAAACCAATCCAGAAGCATCAGACATATCTTTTGCCGATCTATTTACCGACAGCCAAGACACGATTGAATGGTACCAACTTTGGATCGGTAATGTGGCCGGAAGCCAAGGTGAATATATAGATACTAGTGACTTTAACAATTATGGAAAGGGCTGGATTTTAAAAGATGATCTTGAAAATCTTAAGGTAAAATCAAATTATTCAGCTTATTTAGAACTCTGGGTTGGCCAATATGATGGTGAAACTAAAGAAACGATATGGAGCCATGGGCCCGTAAATTTCAGTAATATTATAGCAGATGACAGTCCACCCTCAAAAGTTTTACAGATTTCTCCGTCAGGAACCACTCAAGACTCAATGCCAACATGCACATGGGCTGAAGATCCTGCCTCCACGTGGTATAAATTCTGGATAGGATATCCTAACGGCGATAAGATATTTGCAAAATGGTATGAAGCTTTTGAAATTTGTTCCGGGAGTCTTTGCGTATTTACTTTAGAATCAGAGTTGGCAAATGGCGATTATGAATGGCACATAAAATCCTGGAACGATTATGGAAAGGTTTGGAACGATGGGATGAGTTTTTCGATTACTGATTAACTTAGATTCTTATCTCTGATTTTCGTGTTATTTTGGCAAGAGAATAAGAAAACTCTTTGGTTCTGGCTTGTCCAGGTTAGGAATATTAAAATTGTTTATAAAAACTCTCATAGCCAAAGGAGAAAAATATGAAGCCAATTCTATTGACGGTTACCATCCTTATGTTTGCTTTTTTTATGATTTTTTATTCACCTTCTTTTGCCGCTGTTGATAACTCTCCGCCCTCTTTTCCTGTCAAATTGATTTTCATTCATCATTCAACCGGTGGAAACTGGCTTGCTGCTCCCAACAGCGATCAGCCCTATGGCGGACTGGGCGCGGCATTAATGAATAATAATTATTTTGTGAGTGCAACCAATTACGGTTGGGGACCTAACAGCATTGGCGAAAGCACCGATATCCCCAACTGGCCGGAATGGTTTACAGGCTCGGCCAGCAGTGCAGTATTAGCGGCATTGTATGCTGAGGATGAACAGAATATCGGCGATTTTGGTTCATGGCCCAGGCTTGCGACAGGCCCGGGAGGTGAAAACGAAATCATCATGTTTAAATCATGCTTTCCCAACTCCGACCTGTACGGAAATCCGGATGATGCAGCAGGATCTGTCCCTGATGATATCTATTCTGTCAGCAATGCAAAGGCCGTATACAACAACCTTTTGACATATTTTCAGACCCGGACGGATAAATTGTTTATTGTGATTACCGCGCCGCCCATGAACAAGATCGAATACAATGCAGATATTCAGACTGCAGACGAACGCTCGGCCAATGCCCGGGCATTTAACAACTGGCTTGTCAATGAATGGCTGGCAGCTTACCACCATAAAAATGTGGCAGTGTTCGATTATTTCAATGTCCTTACAGCCTCTAACAATCACCACAGGTGGCAGAACAATACAGTTCAGCATGTCACCAACACCACAAACAACTATACCGCATATCCTCTGGACAGCTATGACAGCCACCCCAGCTCAGCAGGGCATCAAAAGGCCACATCGGAATTTATAGATCTTTTAAATTATTATACCAACAGGTGGATAGCAGGCCAGAGCAGCGTCACCGTCTGGTATTACCATGACAGTGACAGTGACGGCTATGGCGATCCGAATACATTTGTTGACCAGGCATCGCAACCTGACGGGTATGTGTCTGATCATACCGATTGCAATGATAAAGACAGCACCATTCACCCCGGGGCAACTGAACAGTGCAACGGAATTGATGATAATTGTGATGAGATAGTAGACGAGGTGAGTGCAGCAACCCTGGTTTCCCCTTCGGGAACAACAGAAAATACTTCTCCTGATTTTTCTTGGAGCACCGTCTGTGCCACCTGGTATCGATTACTGATACAAGACAGTGCCGGTGAAAAGGTTCATGAACAATGGTATGATGTTTCTGATATCTGTTCTGCGGGTACCTGTCAAGTTTCTCCAGACCTTAATTTGTCCAGTGAAGATTATGAATGGTTTGTTAAATCTTGGACTGATTATGGACGTGTTTGGAGCGATGGAATGACCTTCACCGTTAATGGGGATGACACACTACCCTCAAAAGTCACCCAAAATTTCCCTTCGAATCAGACAACAGACTCAACACCAACGTATTTATGGAAAGAAGACCCTGCCTCGACCTGGTATAAATTATGGGTAGGATATAACAGCGAAGATAAAATGTTTGCCCAATGGTATGAAGCCGATGATATCTGTTCTGGTGGTAATTGTTCTGTCACTATTGAAACAGAGCTGTTGGATGGAGATTATGAGTGGTATATAAAATCCTGGAATGACTATGGAAAGATTTGGAGTGATGGGATGAGTTTTACGGTTTCGGAATAATCCTTTTCGTTATCAGTTTGATAAAAGAATGGCCGGGCCAGAAATGGACCTGCCTTTTTGTGGCAATTCTGATTATTCCCTGAATTCAGGTTAAACTATATGGCCGAAGAATCCTGTCAAAAGGCATTCTTCCATATTCAACTCTTTAATATATCAAAAACATTTTAGCAGATATCGGAAATTATTTTTTGGCGGGATTGGACAAAATCAAATTGGTCTCCAATTATAGTTGAATAGAAAATCTCTTTACAATTTTTTTTTATATTGATACTGATTTTCAGATCGGATGACATGTAAATTTAAATAATATATAGCTCTCTCCCTGGCCATAATCCGGGACCATTCTAAAGAGTAAAAAAATGTTTTTACTTAGAAGACAAGTTCAAAAAGCTATTTTCTAAGATATGAAAAAAGAAACAATAAGAAACATCAATATCAAAAGTTAATGTAAACAGAGAAAACCGTAAAGCTTATGAAATTTTAAATAACTGCTGATAAATAATGAGACGATAAAGGAGTTTAAATGATTATTGATTGCCATTATCATTTTGAGCCAAAGCTTTTAGCCGCCGATAAACTTTTAAGAAAGATGGATCAATGTGGGGTGGATAAAGTTGCTTTAATGGGTGTAATAATCGAACCTATTCCTAAACCGTCAGAATTTATATTAAATATTTTTCGTTTTTCATTAACACACTGACGGTTTCGTTTTCATGCCAAGCTTCTAGGGGATAATTTCACACACGAAGGGTACATTAAAATCCCTGCTGGCACTTTTCAACTCTACCCAAATCCTGACAATGGGCCTGTATTTCAAGCTGTAGCAAATAACCCTGACCGATTTTTAGCATGGATATTTGTTAACCCGAGAGGGGGTAAGGATCAAATTCAGGAGATGAACAAGTGGAAAGATAAAATTGGTTTTGTAGGGGTCAAGGCTCATCCATTTTGGCATCGCTACCAGCCAATTGAGTTGCTTCCGATTGCGGTTCAACTGGCTAAAATAGGGAAACCGCTCCTTATTCATGCTGGTTTTGATGCGCATGGAGACTATGATGCGTTTCTACAAAAAGTCCCCGATCTTAAGCTTATCTTGGCGCATGCAGGTTTCCCGCTTTATTCTGATGCATGGGGAAAAATAAAAAATAATAAAAACGTATATGGGGAGTGAGCTGACAAAACCTACCTTAAGGTGAATGGACCCATGAAACGTTTTTCTTGACTATTTTTCCAGTTTAGGCATAGGATTCCCCCCATGACAAAGCAATTTTCACAGTTTTCGGATCTACTGCTGCCTAAGGAGTTGCTTAAACCGTTT
>JAQICW010000263.1 GCA_027858355.1 Desulfobacula sp. | reverse complement strand
ACAGGTGTTTTTAGTGTGGGGATTAAAAGCAGTGGATTTATTGTGGCAATCAATATTGAAAGCAAAGCCCGTATTTTTCAAATTGCAGATGTCGGAATTGTGGGCGATCTTGCGACAGTCCTTTTAGAATTGGAAAAGGTGATCCTGGTCGAGAAAGACAAAAAGGATTCATCACATGGTTGCATAGAGGATACGACACAATGAATCCAGATAAGCGAGAGAAGCCGGACAATTTAATTAAACCCTTGGAAGACCGGCACAAAGATTATTTAAAAGATGAGTCTCGCACCTCTGGAAAGGCTGAGAGCATCTCTTTTCCGGAAAGCGAAACACAAATTCAGGTCATTGTAAAAACCCTGCTGGAACAGAAAACACCCATTACAGTGCAGGGCAGCAGGACTGGAATTGTGGGTGGAGCTGTACCCGTGTGCGGTCATATTCTAAACCTGTCAAAAATGACCAGGGTAACGGGTCTGGAACTTGATCAGGATGGTGAATTTTCGATACGTGTTCAGCCGGGGATCAGTTTATCAGACCTGGATCAACAGCTTTATAGCGGCCGGTTTGACTGTGATGGCTGGGACAAAAACGCGCTTGCGGCTTTGGAAGTTTTTAAAAAATCGGAAAGATTAGTCTGGCCGCCTGATCCATCGGAAAGATCAGCATCCATTGGCGGCATTGCCGCCAACAATAGCCGGGGCATCTGTGCCCTTTATTATGGAGCGGCCCGTCTTCATATTAAAAGTATTCGCCTGGTTGATGCCAATGGAGAAATTCATTCAATCACGCGGGGTCAATATATTTTTTCACAAGGAGTCTGCCCATTACCAGGAGGGGACCAACTCCGGCTGGATCTGGCTACCCTTCAAAGCCAGTCTTCAGAGAATCTTATGGATGGAAACGACCTTTTGGATCTGTACCTGGGCAGCGAAGGTATGTTAGGCGTGATTACGGAACTGACATTATTCCTACAGCCTCTTCCCAAAGAGCTGTGGGGCATTGTTTTTTTCTTTGAGGACCAGTCCCGGGCCGTTAATTTTATTCAAGGGATTGACCCCAAAAAAAATCGGCAAAAAAGGCAAAAACAAAAAAGACAAAAAACAGAGCCCGACACTGACATAGTGGCCATTGAGTTTATGGATCAAACCACACTTGAGTGTATCCGGGAATATAAACAAGGGAACAGCCAGTTAAAGCAATTACCAGATTGGGATAAAAGTCTCACCTCAGCCGTGTATATGGAAATCCACGGAAATATCGCTGAAGAGGTTGAAGCACTGTCTGAAAGGCTATTGGGAACAGCCGTGCAATGTGATTGTGATCCAGACAACACCTGGGCCTTTTGCGGCGAGATGGAAATTGAGCGGCTTCGCATCTTCCGTCATGCTGCTGCTGAATCAGTCAACCTGTTCATTGACAAGGCAAGGCAGAAAGATTCCAGGATCACCAAACTTGGGACAGATTATCGCCTTAAGAATGGTTCTTTGTCTGAAGTGCTTGATATGTATTGCCGGGATCTACAAACCCATGGACTAAAAGCCGCTATTTTCGGCCATGCTGCTGACGGGCATCTCCATGTCAATATACTGCCACAGGATTATCAGCAATTTGAAAAAGGGCGGGCACTTATTAAAGACTGGGCAATAAAAATCTATGCTAAAGAAGGCAGTGTCGTGACAGAGCATGGTGTCGGAAAAATCAAAAAAGATTTATTTGGATCAATTGCTTTACCCCAACGGGTGAAAATGATTCGCAGCGTAAAGCAACAACTTGATCCCAATGGATTATGGAATCCCGGCAATATGCTGGATTTGGATTGACAATAAACAATAAAAACAACTTTAAATGGAAACCAAAGAATGACTAGAAAATATTTGATGGGGGTGGATGTCGGCACCCAAAGCGCCAAGGTGATCATAATAGATCTGGAAGGAAATATTATTTGTGAAGGCTGCCAGGCATTGCGTAAAATGGATATCCCGGCACCGCAACTGGCAGAACATCCGGATGACGACCTTTGGGATGCGCTTAAAATTGCCTTTCATCGAGTGATGACAAGGTTTAATGATGAAGTTAAAGGAAATGTCCATGATATCCTGTCCATGGGAATCTGTATCATCCGATGCTGTCGCGTGCTTCTCAAGGAAAACGGCGAACTTGCCTGGCCTGTGATCGACTGGATGGATAAACGCCTCAATACACCCTATGAACATAAGCCTGTCTATGGCAATGTCAGGTATGTAACAACAACCTCCGGCTATATCACCCATCGTTTGACGGGTGAGTTTAAAGATACCTGTGCCAACTATCTTGGCTGGTGGCCAATGGATGACGACACTCTGGACTGGAGTACAAACGAGGAGTTGATCAAAGAATGCAATGTACCCAGAAAGATGCTGCTGGATGTGGTCAAACCAGGGGAAATACTAGGGTATCTGAGCCAAAAAGCCGCAGATACGATCGGGCTCCCGCCCGGGATACCCGTTGTTGCCACAGCCCATGATAAGGCAGTGGAAGCTTTAGGCGCGGGCTCCCTTGCCCCTGGTATCGGACTTATTTCTTTGGGGACTTATATCGGGGCTCTGGTGCATGGTCATGAAAGAAAGAAAGATGCAAAAACCTTCTGGGCATTCCAGGCATCTGTTCCAGGCCGTTACTTGTATGAATGCATGGGTGTTCGCCGCGGCATGTGGACCATCAGCTGGTTTTGCGATCAATTTGGTGAAGGCATTATCAAGGAAGCTAAAAACCAGGGGATAACCATTGAAGAGTTATTCAACCGTGAAGGTGAGAAAATCCCGGCCGGCTGCGAAGGACTTTTGACAGTACATGACTGGGCTCCCCCGCCGGCAGCAGTGTATCGCAAAGGCGTAATGTTTGGATTTGACGGACGTCATACCCGGGCTCATATCTATCGATCCATTCTGGAAGGTATTGCGTTTACCGTGAAAAACCATATGGATAAAATGAACCAGGAGCTGGAAACGCCTATCAAGCAACTGATCATTTCCGGCGGTGGAGCCAATAGTAATTTATTCATGCAGATTTTTGCCGATATATTCGGGGTTCCGACCAGCCGTAATAAAATGAAAGGCTCGGCATCCATAGGTTGTGTCATCAATGCGGGCATGGCTGTCAACGCTTTTAATTCCTATGAAGAAGCCGTAGAAAAAATGGTTCATATGGATGATGAGTTCATGCCCAACCTTGCAAACACCAAGTTCTACAATCAACTTAATGACAAGGTGTACAAACATGTCAACCAGCACTTTGACCCGATTCTAAAGGAGCTTAGTTTATTGGTGGATTAGGCATTTTGTCAGTATATTATAATTTTTATATCCATCTGGCATAAAATTTGCTGCTTCACATATGCACAAATTAATATGTTTTCATTATACTTTAGATCTAATAAAAATTTTTTACTATCAGGAGGTAAAATGTTGGTTTGATCCCCATGCCGGGGTGGAAGTAAAAACTCCGACAGCCCACTGGCTATAGGCGAAACAGATCCTTTAAGTATAAAAACACACAGATACGCATTTGACAAACCTATTTGTGTTCGATATGGTCTATTGAAAAATAGAAATAATAAAAAAAATTAGGTTCATCTTATGAAAAATGTCTTAATGTTAATTTTCAAACGCTGTGGAGCAAGCCTGATAACGATATTTATTATCTCGCTTCTTATTTTTATTGGTGTGGAGTTGCTTCCCGGGGACGTGGCTGAAACCGTTCTGGGTCAAGGCGCAACACCTGAGACTGTGGAGCAATTTCGGAAAGCACTAAAACTTGATTTGCCGCCGCATATCCGATATGGCGCATGGCTGAACGACTTTGTACACGGTGAATTTGGCAATTCCCTTGCCAATGGCAGGCCTGTTGCAGGATTAATCGGCTGGCGACTTGGCAATACCTTGTTTTTAGCCCTGTCCACTGCCGTGATTGCAATTCCTCTGGCGCTTATTTTAGGTATGCTCGCGGCATTTTATCGGAATACCTTTTTTGATAAGCTTATCTCAACCACCACCCTTTCGTTTATTTCTTTCCCGGAATTTTTTATAGCCTATATTCTGATCAGTCTTTTGTCCGTTAAATTCAATATTTTCCCCAGCCTGGCAGTCATTGATCCAGACATGGGGCTTGGCAGCAGAATATATGCCATTATACTGCCTTCTCTGACACTCACCTTTGTGGTGACAGCACACATGATGAGGCAGACAAGGGCAGCCATTATTAATGTGTTGGCCAGTGCCTATATCGAAATGGCAGAGATCAAAGGGATCAGGCGATTAAGAATCATTGCTCTTCATGCATTTCCCAATTCTTTGTCCCCCGTGATCAATGTTATCGCAGTCAACATGGCATATCTTATTGTGGGTGTTGTCATTGTTGAAGTGGTGTTTGTATATCCGGGCTTGGGGCAATTATTGGTTGATTCCGTTGCCAAAAGAGATCTTCCTGTGGTCCAGGCTTCAGGACTGGTCTTTTCTGTTGTTTATATTTCTTTAAACCTTGCGGCTGATATCTTGTCCATGCTTTCCAACCCGAGACTGAGACAATCCCAAATTTAAAAAGGAGCTCCTTAGTGCTTAAGTTATTACGACAATCCCCCCTTTCAGCCCGAATCGGTATAGGTATCGTCATGCTGAATATCCTGGTCGCTTTATTTGCACCCTTGATCGCACCTTATGGAGAAACCAGTGTTGTCGGGGATGTCTGGGAAAGTTCTTCTGCCAAATTTTATATTGGTACGGACCATCTTGGAAGAGATCTTTTAACCCGAATGATTTACGGTGGAAGAAATACAATTGCCCTTGCATTTATCACCACGGCT
>JAQICW010000250.1 GCA_027858355.1 Desulfobacula sp. | reverse complement strand
CCTGCTAAGCGAGTTTAGCAAAAAGTCATGACTACTTGCATAAAAATGACTTCAAATTTTATCGAAAAATGGTTTTGATTTGTAACGGTATCTTTGAGTTTTTTCACTGTGGACTATGTATTTATGCTGCGAGTAAATAACGGATTTCAAACCCCAGACTATTATTAACAGTATTGGGCTTTTTGCATCATAGGCAGATACAATATCTTGTGTTTAGGAGAAAATTCATTCATCATGCAGATAATCAACTTATTATATAACAAATTTATAGTTGCAGATTTCAGAACATTATTTTTCAGGATTTGAACTGCTGTAAAGTGTGTCTCCAATTATGTTGCCAGTTTACCTCGCCTGATCCCGCAGATCCCGCCCGCCTTTCGTATAAGCTTATCATAGATCTGAGGAGGTACCAGGTCTATGAAAAAGAAATTGAAAGCATGTACATCTTTGGAAATCCGCATTTAAGCTCTTGTTTCTAATTCTTTCCCTTGCTTATACCTTTAACCATGATCTCCCGAGCTTTTTTAATGAGTTCGTTGATATTCTCATCTGAATAATCTTTTACTGATATCGGTTCATGAATCTTCATCAAGACCTTACCCGGGAAAAGATTCAGCGTTTTATTAGGAAGTATCTCCTTTGTTCCGATGATTGTCACCGGCAGGATTGGCAGATCCAAATCAAGCGCCATCTTGAAAGCGCCTTTTTTGAAATCCCTGATTATCCCATCAGAACTGCGGGTTCCTTCGGGAAAAAAGATGATTGATGTACCATTGACTATTTTTTCTTTGGCCATGCTAAGCGTTTTTAGAGCAGATTCATGATCAGAACGGTCAATAAAAATGTGTCCCACTTTTTCACACCCAATACCTATACCGGGTAATTTTCTCAGTTCATGTTTCATTACCCATTTAAAATCTATATCAAGGAAACCATATAAGACAAAAATATCAAATGCACTCTGATGATTGGCAATCACCACGTAAGATTGTTTAATATCGATATTTTCTCTTCCAGATACGGTTACAAATATCGGTACCATCCAGATATTTAGACGAGCCCATATGGCACCGCCGATATAACTTGCCACCCGGGCATTAATCAGGAAGGCCAGGATGGCAGCAATTGCACCGAAAATGAGTGTAGAGAGACCAAAAAATGGAATATATACAAGCCACTTATATGGCTGATAGAGAAGATGTAGAATTTTTTTCATAGACTACCAAAATATATTGCTATACAAATTGTGTCAATATCACAGATTTAGAATAACCATCTGAAATTTTCAAATCTACATGCAATTGCCCTGGGAATCACCAGAAAATTGCTGCTAAAACAGTGAGGTTTACATTTACTATAATATCAGGGTAGTATTGAGTTTGAAAGGCATTAAGACAAAAGAAAAATCTTGGACAAATTATGCAACCCATGGAGACAAAACCATGAACGGAAAACAAAGAATCCTCACTGCCCTTGAAGTCAAAGAACCCGATTGCGTGCCTCTGTATATCCACGGCATTAACGAGGCCCCCATTATCGGAATCGGAAAACACTTAACAGACGGCCTTCCTGAACCAAAGGATTTCAGGCTCATGAATGTGAATGATCAACTCAAGCTTGTGGATACCCTTTTCATGATCCATGAGCATTTTGACATTGACGGTATGACAACATTTGAAATCGGCCATGAGACAAGAGTGGATGATCTCCATGTCAAAGATGGATTTGGTGTGATCTATAAACTATCGGAACATGGCATTCCCGTCCCTGTTGGCCACCCCATAAAAACCTTTGATGAACTTAAAGCATTCAAGCCCCCTGTACCAGGTACTGCGGACCTGGGACTTCTTCATCTTGCCATTGACAGATTTAAGGGACAAAAAGCAAGTTTCTGGCTCATGCGGGGGATTTTTGTTCGTTCCTGGCGATTAATCGGCATGACCAATCTCATGATGAATATGATTAGCAATCCTGAATTTGTCCATGCGATTGCCCAAATGATGCTGGAATTCAATCTTGCCCAGCTTGACCTGCTGGTTGAAGCCGGTCTTGATGTGCTGGTAATTGAGGATGATATTGCATCCACCAAAAGCCCAATGATATCTCCGGCGCATTTTAAAACATTTGTAAATCACTATAACAGGCAGATCGTTGACAAAGCCCATGAAAAAGGCCTAAAAGTGGTCAGACACTCTGACGGCAACCTCTGGCCCCTTATGGACATCCTTATTGAGACGGGTTATGATGGGATCAATCCCCTGGAGCCTCAGGCTGGCATGGAAATAAAAAAAATGAGAGAATACTGCGGTGATAAAATCTGCCTTCTGGGCAATATTGACTGTGTGGATCTTCTACCCACGGGCACCCCGGAACAAGTTGAGCTGGCTGTCATACAGGCCATTGCCGACGGGGCAAAGGGCGGCGGTCTGATTATCTGTTCTTCAAATTCCCTGCACCCCGGGGTTAATCCTGAAAACTGCATTGCCATGTTTGAGGCTGTGCGCAAACATGGCCAATATAAAAAGGGGTTAAATAATGACTAAAAAACAATCCTGGATTATTTTCTGGCTGCTGTTCGCCCTTTACATGTTTGATTACATGGATCGCATGATTATTGTATCCCTTTTTCCCTACCTGCAACAGGATATGGGCTTGACGGATGCGCAGTGCGGACTTCTTATGTCCAGTGTATACTGGTCGATTCTGATTTTTTCTTTTCCTGTTTCCATCCTTGTTGATCGCTGGAGTCGTACAAAAAGCATTTCCATCATGGCTGCATTCTGGAGCATGGCCACTTTAGCCTGTGCATTCACGAAAACGTTTTCACAGCTGTTAATTGCCAGAACAGCCATTGGCATTGGAGAAGCAGGTTATGCCCCTGGCGGAACAGCCATGCTATCTGCCAATTTTCCAAAGGAAAAAAGAGCAAGAATACTTGGGCTGTGGAATGCATCCATTCCCCTTGGAAGTGCCCTTGGCATTGGGATAGGAGGATTTGTCGCCCATAACTTTGGCTGGCGCCATGCCTTCGGGCTTGTGGCTATTCCCGGCCTGATCCTTGCCGTAATATTTTATTTTGTCAAAGATTATAAAACCATCCAGCTCACTAAAAAGGAAAAAACCGGCAAAGAAACAAAAATGCTATTCATTGATATGGCAAGACAATTTACCCATAATAAGACCCTGATTTACAACAACCTGGCCTTTACCTTAAATGTTTTTATCACCACATCTCTTCTAACCTGGCTGCCCACATATTTTCATAGATTTGACGATCTTGCCATGGACAAGGCAAGCATGAAAGCCAGCTCCATCATGGTTCTTGCAATAATTGGCGCTCCTCTGGGTGGTTTTCTGTCAGATCTATGGTCGAAAAAAAGAGAAAATGCCCGACTTTTGTTTCCGGCCCTGTCATCCATTCTTACGGGAATACTGCTTTTTATCGCCTTTGCTTTTTTACAGGGGAGTGCTCAATATATTGTCCTGCTTTTCATCGGCATAACTGCCGTGGCCTTTGTTCCGTCCGGCGTAGCCGTTACCCAGGATGTCGTGCACCCCGGGCTTTGTGCTGTCTCTTTAAGCCTGAATATTATCATCCAGCACCTGTTCGGTTCAAGCCTTGCTCCCATTGTCATTGGGCAGCTTTCCGACACATACGGTCTTGATAAGGCCCTGACAATCCTGCCCATATTTGCATTCCTTGCAGGAGTCTTATTGTTTACAGGCTCCTTTTATTATAAAAAAGACCTTTATATAGAACATTCCGCATTCCAGGATACGGATTTTCCTGATCAGCGGATCGGGTTCAATAAAAAAACGCTATAGAAGCACATTGGAATCTATCTTTAGTGCAATTATGAATAAACAAGGAGATATAAATGAAACATCAAGATGAAAGATTCAAAGGTGTTCGGGATACCAATATTTACTATCAATATTGGTTACCTGAAGAAGAGCCTAAAGCCATACTTTTAGTTGTTCATGGATTGGCCGAGCACAGTGGACGATATATGAATCTTGTCAACCACCTGGTTCCATCGGGCTATGCAGTCTATGGAATTGATCACATGGGACATGGAAAGTCAGATGGCAAAAGAGTGTTCGTGGAAAGATTCCAGGATTACACAAAAACCCTTAAGACCTATTTTGACATGATCCGGGCATGGCATCCTAAACGACCCATATTTTTGATCGGGCACAGTATGGGCGGATTGATTAGTGCAGCATACCTGCTTAAGCATCAGGATGAACTGGCTGGCGCTGTTCTTTCAGCGCCAAGTATCAAAGTGCCTGACAATATCTCCCAGGCCACCATTTTTATAGCAAAGATGCTTTCAATAATAATACCCAGGGCTGGACTAGTTCAATTGGATTCAGAAGGTGTAAGCCAAGACCCGGCCGTGGTAGAAGCGTACGTCAATGATCCGCTGGTGTATACGGGAAAAGCCACGGCAAGGCTTGGCGCAGAAATAATCAAAACCATGCAGGATGTAACCAAACAGGCCGCACAGATAACCTTGCCGATACTGATTGCCCAGGGAAGTGCTGACAAATTGGTTGATCCGGGCGGTGCCCGGTTACTCTATGATTTGGTCAGCTCAACCGATAAAACCATAAAAATGTATTCTGGCCTTTACCATGAAATCTTTAATGAACCAGAACATGAGCAGGTATTGAATGACGTTAAAACATGGATAGAAGCGCATGTTGGTGCTCAAGAATATTCTATCAATTGATTTTGAAACCGTTCCCAAAGGGGATTTGTATCATATAGGGGCAGTTTTCAAGGATAAAATCTTTGAAAGAAAGAATATAACGAATATAAAAACCGCACTCAGGGATCTGTCCCAATTTTCAAAAGGCGCAGATTATATCCTGGGTCACAATATTATCAATCATGATCTGCCTGTTGCAAAAGACATTTTACCTGAAGCAGGTTTTTTAACCCTTCCTGTCATTGATACCCTTTTTTTATCCCCCCTTGCCTTTCCTGAAAATCCATATCATAAACTGGTAAAAGATTATAAGCTGGTTAAAAACAGCAAAAATGATCCCGTTGCCGATGTCAAACTGGCCCGGGCTGTTTTTGAAGATCAGGTGGCTGCATTCTCTGCATTAAGACAAAGAGAGCCCGGGCTGATCGCTTTTTATGCCTTTGCCTTTGAAATAAATAGTTCTGGTAATGAAAGATTCTGTTTAAAGGGTAATTTCGACCTGTTCCAAAACCTTACCGGAAAAATCCCGGAAAAACAGGAAGCAAAGGCTATATTTCAAGATCTTGCCAAAGGAAAGGTCTGTGAGACAGGCCTTAACAAGATTTGGGAAACCTTTTCAGGTCATGTTGATAAAAGGCCGATCCTGGCCTATGTTCTTTCCTGGATCATGGTCTCAGGGGGCAATTCAATCATACCCCCCTGGGTAAAGCATGAATTCCCGGATATTTTAGATATCATAAGAAAACTTCGGTATTCATGCGGCGATGAATCCTGCAGGTATTGCAAAGAACACAATGATTCAGAAGGTCTGTTGAAAAAATATTTCGGGTTTGATACCTACAGAGCCCTTGCCGATGGAAGGATGCTTCAAAAAGAAATCATAGATTCAAACCTGATGGGGAACCCTTTGCTTGGCATTCTTCCCACGGGTGGCGGGAAATCCATCTGCTACCAGATTCCGGCCCTTCACCGGTATGATCGACTGGGCGAGCTGACCATTGTGATTTCGCCGCTTAAGGCATTGATGAAAGACCAGGTGGATAATTTGAACCGGGTCACGGGCACGCAAACAGCTGCGGCTATCAACGGCAGTCTCACTCTTCCGGAACGGGGGGCAGTGATGGATAGAGTCAGACTTGGTGATATTGGAATTCTATATATTTCCCCTGAGCAGCTGCGCAATTTCAGTGTGGCCCAATTGATTAAATCAAGGGATGTGGGAAGCTGGGTTTTTGACGAGGCCCATTGCCTGTCCAAATGGGGGCATGATTTCAGACCGGATTATCTCCATGTTTCCGAGTTTATTGCAAATTACAGCAAAGCCTGCAGCAGGCCTGCCCTTGTGGGTGCGTTTACGGCAACTGCGAAAAAGGATGTCATTGAAGAGATTATAAGCCATTTAAGGGAAAAGCTCTCCATAGATCTTGAAAGTTTTATCGGGGGTGTTCAGCGGGAAAATCTTAGCTTCCAGGTATGGCCCGTAACCCGGAATGAAAAATATGATGTTATAGCCAATTGTATAAAGGAGAGTCTTACAGGGAAAAATGGCGGGGCCATTGTGTATTGTTCAAGCCGGAGGCACACGGAAGAATTAAGCCTTTTTTTAAATGAAAAAGAAATTCATTCTGAAGCGTTTCATGCCGGAAGAAGTGAACCAGACAAAAGAAATATCCAGGATGCTTTTGTTGAGGGAAAAATTCCCGTGATCTGTGCCACCAATGCCTTTGGCATGGGTATTGACAAAAAGGATATCCGGCTTGTCATCCATGCAGATATTCCAGGTTCCCTTGAAAATTACCTGCAGGAGGCAGGTCGTGCCGGAAGGGACATGGAACCCTCTGACTGCATTCTATTATATGAACAGGAGGATATAGAGAATCAGTTTTCTTTAAATGCATATTCAAAGCTTTCCATAAAGGACATCAAGAAGATCCTTGGGATATTGAAAAAAAAAGGTGCCAAAACTCCTGAAATTGTCATTACCCCGGGCGAGATCATGCGTCTGATCGGATACAGGGATTCCGGGGACAATGATTCAAAAGCCCGGATCGGCGTTTCCTGGCTCGAAAGAAAGGGGTTTGTGGAACGAGCCTATAACCAGACACTTTTTTTCAAGGGCACGCCTGCTGTAAAAAATATGAAAGAAGCGGTTTTGAAGATGGAGAGGCTCAATCTTTCAAAGACCATGAAAGCGATTTTTATCACCATTCTTAATTCCCTGTTCAATGCGGATTCCAACTCGGTTCTCTCAGCAGATGATATTTGCGCAGATTTAGGAAAGATAAAGGATCTTCCTGAAAAATATCTGGATTCCCGACATGTCATCGCTCTTTTGTCTGACATGGCAAAGGCAGGCCTTGTAAGAGAAGGGGTGGTCATGACCGCTTTTGTAAAGCCAAAGGGGAAAGACAGTTCTCCAAAGTGTTTTGAATATTTTTCAAATGTTGAAAAACAGATGATTCATATTATGGAAGACATGGCCCCTGATTCCTGGCTAACTCCTGACAGAGCAGACATATTCAATCTTCGTCTTATGTCTCAGCGCCTTAAGGACAGCGGGTTTGACAGGATCAACTCTGATTTTGTGGAAAGAATTTTAAGGACAATTGCCAATGACAAAGGGGAAAGTCTTGGGAAAAGCTTGAAAATCACGGGCAGAAGAGGGATAGATCAGCTTCAGGTGTATGTGAAATTCTCCTGGCAGGAAATCAGGCAACGAGTGGACTTGCGGCATCGCGCGTCCCGGATTATCCTTGATACACTTATTTCCTGTCTTCCTGTGAATTTAAGGACAGGACAGGCCGAGGTCCTGGCAGAATTTTTTATCACTGATGTCATGGAAGCCATGGGCACAGATATTTTTCTTTCCAGTTTTAAGGGTGATGCAAGATCTTTGATTGAAAGATGTCTATTGTATCTCCATGATGTAAAAATTATTACCCTGCAGAACGGCCTAGGGGTGTTTAGACAGGCCATGACCCTTACCATGCTGCCGGAAAGCCATAAACGTCAGTATACCAAAGGCGATTATGAGCCTTTGTCCCATCACTATGATCAGAAGAATGTACAGGTTCATGTCATGGAAAAATTTGCACGGCTGGGTCTTGCAAAGATAAAGACTGCCTTGAATTTTGTCAGTGACTATTTTTCATCTTCCTATGATGTTTTCATCTCCCAGTATTTTCCAGGAGAAAAAAAGATCATCCAGACAGCCATGACACAAGAAGCTTATAAAAAGATCATCCAATCCCTTGAAAACAATATCCAGGAAACCATTGTTGCGACAGAACCTGAGAAAAACATACTGGTTCTTGCAGGTCCAGGTTCCGGAAAGACAAAAACCATTGTGCATAGGTGCGCCTGGCTCATCAAGGCCAAATCTGTTGATCCATCTTCGATTCTGGTCTTGTGCTTTAATCATCAGGCCATGCTGGAACTTCGAAAACGTATCAGAAAACTTGCAGGACAAAGAGCTAATTTTGTCACGGCAATGACCTATCACGGGTTTGCCATGCGCCTGACGGGCAGATCATTTATGGAAAAACCCTATAGATCTGATGAGAATGGGTTGAATTTTGACAGCATCATTGATGAAGCCATTGATATATTAACCGGTGATAAAGAGCTTGCAGGCATTGACCCTACAGAGGCAAGGGAATATTTTCTATCCGGATTCCGGCATATTCTCGTGGATGAATACCAGGATATTGACGAAAGACAGTATAAGTTTATTTCAGCTTTGACCGGCAGACTTGAACAGGACAGCGAGACAAAAATTTCCATCATGGCAGTGGGGGATGATGACCAGAGTATCTATGGGTTTCGAAATGCAAATATAAGATTTATTAAACAATTTAAACAGGATTATGATGCCAAAACCTTTTATATGGTGGAAAATTATAGATCCTCATATCCGATTATTCAAGCATCGGCATCCTTTATCGCGTTGAATGAAAACCGGATGAAAAAAGATCAATCCTGCCGCATCAACCAAAAAAGAAAAGCCCGGGAACAGATACCTGAAAATATGGAAAGAGCGGGCCTTGTCCAGATGGTTCATGCAGAGGATATTGCATCCCAGGCCGTCTTTGTTGCTGAAACCATCAAACAGATACTTAACCGGAATCCTGCAACAAAGCCGGGTGATATTGCCGTTGTTTCACGACAGGGAATCTCATACCCTTCCCTTGTCGCAGTGAGAATGGCTTTGGCAAAAGAGAATATAGATTTTTGCTATTCAATTAAAAACAGTGCCGGCTTCCCCTTGTTCAGGGTAAGGGAGATACAGGCGTTCGTCAGTTACCTGGACCGGTTCAAAAAAAAGAGTCTGCGCCCGCTTGACCTGAAGCAGGAAATCCTGGCCCGGTTTGACAGGAAAAATACCTGGACAAATCAAATCGAACAGATCCTTGAATCCTGGTGTCAGATCAATAATGATATTGAAATCTCCATTGCCCGGGCAAAGAATTTTGTCCTTGAAACACTCTTAGAAGAAAGACGGGAGCACAAAACCGGGAACGGGGTATTCATGGGAACCGTTCACAGTGTAAAGGGAATGGAGTTTCCTATTATTTTCATCCTTGACGGGGGATGGAAACATAATGACATAGAGGAGGAACGACGACTTTTTTATGTGGGCATGACCCGGGCAAAAGAAGGTCTTTTCCTGTGTCATGTTGACAATACGTCCAATCCACATATCCCGTCTTTAAAAAACAATTGCTTTATCCATGAAAGAGCAATAATGACCTCCGGAATCAAAGGTTTTTCCGATGATCTGACGGTTTCTACGCTTGGCATGGCAGATATTTACCTCAACTATCCTGGTCTTTTCCCGGACACCCATGAAATCCACAGATATTTGTCAGACCTTGAAACCGGTGCAAAAGTCAGATTGATGGAACAAAAAGACGGGGTTTATATTTTAAATGATACAGGTCAAATTATCGCATTGCTTTCAAAAAAAGGGTCGGCACGATGGCGCCCCCATATCCAGAACATATTAAATGCAAGGGTTCTGGGTATTATCAGGCGAAGTCGACAGGAAAATGAGGAAAAAAGCTACAAAAAGGTTAAGATTGAATCCTGGGAGTTGCCTGTCGTGGAGATCCTTCATAAAAAATTGGAAAATGGATACAAAAAATTCCTTTAAAGAGTGATAGCGTATAGAAT
>JAQICW010000013.1 GCA_027858355.1 Desulfobacula sp. | reverse complement strand
TAGATTATGTTGAAAAAGCGAAACTGTTTGCCCCAGAATAATTGAGCCATGAATGTGAGTGAGTGAACTTGAAAAACTCTCACACATTCACAACATCAATTATTCTGAAAGGTACCAGTGTAATTCATGGCGGATGAACAATGAAATTTAAAATACCAGATGTTGTGATTTGGATTTTATTAAAAGGTCCGGACTGGTGAAAGAAAATAATCTCCCAATGCTTGAAAATGATTCGTCACTGATGATAGCATGATTGATTACCCGAGCTTTCCAGACTGCTACTCTACCAGATCAAATGAATGATTGACATGGCTAACATGATGATAAAGGTATGTTTCTGATGCTTTTTTAGCCACGGGATACGAATTAGACGGGTACCGATCTGGCCTCCCATGATGACGCCGCTACAGGTTGCAAACAGCAAAGATGTCCCATGGGGCCAGGATGCGTACCCAAACCAGACACTGATGCAGACCAGTATCAGATAAAACAAAATGGTGATAAACATGATAAACAGACCGGTGGCCACGGCCCGGGATGTAGTCATGTTGAGCTTGATTGTCATGTGAGGGATGAGCCAGTCCGTGCTGCCGATGCTCAAAAGGCCCGTAAAAAATGAGGAGACGACAACAACAGGGGAGCTTTTGCTTAAGGGATGCGTAGCAGTAGTATCAGAGACCTCTTTTTTTTCGGTTGGGATGTCAAGGGACTGAATGGTTCTCATCAACAGGTAGCCTGCAATGAGTAAAAAGATGTAGAGAAGGAATCGATCATAAGCCATAGGTACATAAAAGCCGGTCAGAAACCCCAGGGTCACGCCCACCAGAGCCATGGGAATAAAGGCTATGGTCGTTTTCATGTCCACCATTCCGTTGAAAAGGTAGGTCAAAGAGCCTGTACCTTTTCCGGCAATCTGGGTAAATATGGAGATAGCAACCGCCTCGGAGGGTCTGATATCTAAAAAAGTCAAGACCGGTATCCAGAGCACACCTGCTCCCAATCCAGTGAACATTACCATGGTTCCTACGGCTATGGCCAGCAGATGGACAACTATAAATTTGGGAAAGCTTAATGGAATATCTGTACCCAGAAATAAAGATACAAAAAAAACATAAATTACGTCAGCCACCACCCAGAAGGCCAAATGCCTGGGGGCATTACGCAGCCGGGACCAGATTCTCATTGTTCACGACTCTTTTTGTTCCCATCCTCATTTAGCCCTAGGTATTTTATATACTGCCGGGCAATAAATACAAGTGTAGATAAAAAAGCGGTCAGCCTTACCACATGCCAGACCCACCACATACCGTTCCAGGGACTTGAAAATGGAAAAATAATAGCGGCAATTCCAAACAGATAGGCCAAACAAGCGAAAAGCAGATCCCGTTGGTCTCCTCGTTGCCGGTATACCTGGTAAAACTTGAATACTGAGGCAATAAACAGGAGGCTTGCCGTTAGATTGATCAGGACTGCTGCCATGGTAAAATTACCATCAAACAATGGCATAATTTGAGGAATATCACCCGGAAACAGCAGTGCTCTCAAGCCGATTGAAACCGACAGAAGAATAAATCCAAAATATATGAAACGTAGTTCGTAAAGATTTCCTAATCGTCGTCCCTTGCTAAACCAGACCGAAGCAAAGAAGAAACTGCCTGATAGACTGGCTACGCTATGAAGGAAAACAAAAGAACCTCCAAGCTTGCTTATGGCATGGGCTGTATCAAGCACCCCCATGCTCGCAAAGCCTGTTGCCAGCATAACTAAGTTGATATCCAGCTTTTCCTGGGATTGGCTGAACAGTATTATGGAAATTAGGCAAGCCGTTATCCCGCCAAGAGTTTCTATTGTCGAATGCAACTGAATATGTTGCCACTGCCAGACATATAAGCTGTCAAACAAGCCTAAAAGTGCAGCGGCAAAAGACAGGGCCGTAATCAGGAGTATTTTTGCCGGTGTAATCGAAACCATCAGATTAATGTCCCTTGTGAAGAAAACTTCGGTTACCAGTCATTTTTTTATACATCCTTAGTATATTTTTTACAAGAAGCCTGGCCTTTCAATTCCATTATATCAGCCGCAGACATCTTTTCTGGCCATTCTTCCAGAGTGTTTTTTATATAAAAAGATCATTTTTCCAGAATCCCCAGATTTTGATTTTAAATAATCCTGTTACTCTCCAATAAAAGTTAATAGGAAATTTGGAAATTTGATTTTGGCCTCTCCCATATAATGGAATTTTTAATCTGAAACAAAAATATTGTCAATACCAGATGTGGTGGTTTATAATTATTTTTAAAAGCGAGTACTGGTGAAAGAAGCCATTGGTATTTTCTGTTATTTGACTACTGATTGATCATACCATTAAGGCTCGCCTTTATATTACTCACTTGCTTTAAAAAGGATAGTTTCTCCTAATCATATCTCATCGCTTCAATTGGGTTGAGTAGCGATGCCTTTTTCGCTGGGTAATAACCGAAAAAGATCCCAACGAGTGCCGTAAACCCGACACTGAGAAATATCATGAATGGTTCAAAAATTACCTGAATGCCCATGACAGTACCCAGACCGAAAGCAATGCCTACACCAGCTAAAATACCAATGATTCCGCCGGAAAGACTGAGGATAACAGCTTCAATAAGGAATTGCAGCAGGATATCGGAACTCCGGGCACCAACTGCAATGAGGATACCTATTTCACGGGTTCTCTCAGTGACGGAAACCAGCATGATATTCATCACCCCAATCCCCCCGACCAGCAGAGAAACCCCGGCAACAGCACTGAGAAGCATGGTGAGGGTGGTGGTCACCTGGGTGGCTGTGCTGACAATTTCGGTCTGGTTGCGGATTTCAAAATCATCCTCCTCGCCGGAAGTGATCCCATGTGTTGCACGAAGAATGCTTGCCATTTCAGCCTGGGCCTGATCTATGGCTGACTTGGAAACGGCGCTGGCCATGATGTCATGAACGGTTTCACCGTCACCCATGCGGTAAAGCGCAGTTGAGGACGGAACAAAAATAATATCATCCTGATCATTTCCCATGGCGGACTGGCCTTTTGGTGAAAGAACACCCACCACATCAAAGGGGACAGTTCCGATGCGGATACTTGTGCCCAGGGGATTCAGTCCGGGGAAAAGCTCGTCCACAACCGTTTGCCCCAGGACCGCCACCTTGGCTTTCACCTTTATATCCCTGGATGTGAAAAAAGCACCCTGGGCAATTTCATAGTTGCGTATCATGGGATAGCTAATGTCCACGCCCTCAATGGAGGTGTTCCAGTTTGCGTTACCGGCAATCACCTGACCCGACACCCGGATAAGAGGGGATACATGTTTCACATCCCGGGCGAGCCTGGAAATTGCGGCAACATCATCCATGGTCAGGCAGCTTCGGGTGCCGGCTCCACCCCTGACACCGCGGGTATGGGTGCTGCCCGGTTTCACCATGATTAAATTGGTTCCAAGGGTAGATATTTTGGCCTCAATGTCTGCCTGGGACCCTTTACCCAGGGCGACCAGGGCAATCACCGATGCAAGTCCAATAATTATTCCCAACATGGTGAGCAGACTTCTCATCTTGTTTCGGGTAATATTCTTAAAGGCAACAATGATAAATTGTCTTAATTTCATGTTAATATTTTCCGTTTGGTTTGTATCAAGCCGGTTGGCGCAAGGCATATCGCCGATGGGCAACCTCATACGTGTTTATAATGCGGCCGTCTGAGACATCAACCACATGTTTTGCATGCTCAGCCACATTCATTTCATGGGTGACAAGGACAATGGTGATGCCTTGATCATTGAGTTGCTGGAACAGGGCAAGGATCTCCTCCGTGGTTCGGCTGTCAAGGTTTCCAGTGGGTTCATCAGCCAAAATAATAGCGGGGTCCGTCACCAATGCTCTGGCAATGGCGACTCGCTGTTGCTGGCCGCCTGAGAGCTGGTTGGGTTCGTGGTGCATCCTATCTTTGAGCCCGACCATATCAAGCGCGGCCTCAGCCTTTTTTACAGGATCATCTATCCGGTTTTTCCTTCTGTAAATAAGGGGCAGTTGCACATTTTCCAGGGCGGTTGTCCTGGAGAGCAGGTTATACCCCTGGAACACAAATCCGATCCTTTGGTTTCGGATATCAGCCAATGCATTTTTATCCAATTGATTGATCGGCACTTCCTCGAGAAGATACTCACCCTGGTCTGCCTGATCCAGACAGCCCAGGATGTTCATGAGGGTTGATTTGCCTGACCCGGAGGTTCCGATAATTGCCAGAAAGTCCTTTTTTGGGATGTTTAGGCCAATGCCGTCCAGGGCTTTGACAATTTTCCCTCCCAGGTGAAATGTTTTTTTTATATCTTTGAGCTGAATGGTTTTCATTTTCGAGTCCCTAAATTTTGTGTGTCCTATCTTTTCGCCCCACCGCCGCCCCCGGGAGGACCTCCCTGTGGGGAGCCACCTCCGGGGGACATGGAGAATATCTTTGACAAAATCCCCGTCGAATTTTCTTCTTTTTCAACATTTTTTCCGACAATCACAGATGTCCCGGCAATCAGGCTGGTATTTTTTATTACCGTGGCCATACTGCTTGATATGCCGGTGGTAACCAAAATTCGTCTGGGTGTTCTTCCGTCAAGAATATAGATCCCGGGATCATCGCAAGTGTCCCTGTCATCAGGCGTAAAGCTCAGCGCCGCATTGGACACTATCAGTTCATTTGCCGCTGTTTCCACTACAAAATCTGCAGTAGCGGTCATGCCCGGCAAAAATTTTCCCGCTTTGTTCGGTGCACCCACAATCACAGTATAGGTGACAACATTAGAGGTTTCTGTTGGGTTCATCTGAATCTGATTCACGGTTCCTGTAAAGATATCGTCGGGATAGGATTGAACGGTAAATCTCACGGGCTGGCCCGTTTTTACCATTCCGATATCACTTTCATCTACGCTGGCCTCAATTTCCATATTTGACAGATCGTCTGCAATGATGAACAGCGTGGGCGTGCTTAAACTGGCAGCCACAGTCTGCCCGGCTTCGATATTTCTTTCCAGGATAACACCGTTTATGGGAGATTTGATCTGGGCATTGGTAAGGTTCGTTTTTGCCGTGATCACAGCAGCTTTTGCCGACAAAAGTTCTGCCCTTGAGGTTTCCTTTGAAGTCTCGTAGACCAGGATCTCCTGGGATGAAAGATAGCCCTGCTCGTATAACGATTTATTTCTTTGATACTCTGCCAGGGCCTGTTTGTGGAGAGCCTGTGTACGGATCACCGAGGCCCTGGCCATATCCACGGCTGCTTTAAACAGGTCAAGGTCGAGTTCAGCAAGAATCTGTCCCTTTGTCACACGGTCATTATAGTCCACAAACACCCTTTTTATGGTACCCGACACCTGGGTCCCCACCTCAACGGTTCCCACAGCTGAAAGGCTTCCGGTGCAAGAAACCGTATTTTCCATGCTTCCCCTTTTGATTTCTTCCACCCGAAATTGTAATGGCTCAGACGGGTCCCGGAATGAGGCTTCCACCCAGAATCTTTGGGCACAAAGGATGATGAAAAGCAGGCCACATGCCATGAACAGGACTTTTAACAGTTTCGTTCCGATCTTTACCATTTTCATGACAATTCCTTTTCCGCCGGAGAGACGACCGAATGAAAGAGAAGATGGGATAATCCCAAATCTCCTCTATAAAAAAATATGGATACGTTTTTCAGCAGTTGATCTATTTGTGCTTCAACGACTTTGTTTCTGGCTTCCACCAGGTCGGATCGGATGAGGATCAATTCAGTCAGACCGGATTTCCCGACTTTGTAGCGCTGATCAGCGGATTCCAGGGCTTTTTGGGCATAAAGAAGCCGGGTTTCGACCGCTTTGATGGTTTCGCATGCGCTTTTGTAATCAGCCACTGCCTCACCAAGCTCCACCCGGATCTGGTCTTCTAATTTTTCAAGGGAGAGCACAGCGGTCTGTTTGTCGATTCGGGCTTGTCCTGTACGAATTCGTGTCAGGTGTTTGTCAAAGAGGGGCAGGCAAATTCTAACCCCCACATAAGAATCCAGATTGTCCTGCCCGGAACGGGATCTTGCATTCTCATCATATTGATCGGTATAGGCCCCTGTCACGCCGACGTTCAGGTCTACAGAAGGGTATCTGCCGGATTTTGCCTCCCTTACCCCGGCTTGTTTTGCTGAAACGTTTTTTTTCAGCGCAAGAAGATCAGCCCGGGTCTGAAAGGCTTTTTGTATCATGCTTTTGCTGTTTATTTCACCTGCCACGGCTGAAAGCCTGAATTCAGGCATTGTCACCTTAACCCCGTCAAATTCCTTAATGCCCATAAGACTGACCAGTTCAAGCCCGGCTTTCTTCAGACTGTTTTCGGCTGCAATAAGATCGGATTTTGCATCTGCGGTTTCAGCCTGCTGCTGATAAAGGTCTATGACAGGGCTTTTACCAGCATCATAAAAGGCTTTGATCTGGTTTTCCTTCTGTCTGTTGTATGTCAGATTTTCACGGGCAATAACGATTTCCCGCAGTTGCTTGACAACATTAAGATAGGCGCTCACCGTATCAAAGATGACCTGCTGCTCCTGCCGAAGTGCCGTATAGTCAGACGAGGACAATTCATGGCGGGCGATTTCATAAGATGCCTCGTCCTCAAATCCGTTAAAGAGGTTCAGGCTGGCTGCCACGCCGGCGTCGGAAGTATATGAGTTGCGCTTTGAAGCGGATTGTTCGTAGTCGCTCGTTATACGGCTATTGATGGTGCCGGTAACCTGGGGGAGGAAATCATTCTTTTCCTTTTCAAGGGTTAAGGTTGAATAACGAACATTATTTTTTGCCGTTTTCAAATCCTGATTGTTTTCAACGGCCAATTGAACCGCCTGGTCTATGCTTATTTTTTTGATTTCAGACGCCCCTGTCAGCGTTACCATCATCAAAGAAATGGCGATTGCTGCCATTATTATCTGTTTCATCTGAACCTCATTATTAAAAAAAATTAACTGGTAATTTTGATCACCTATTGTTTATTAGAGTATAAAGATGAAATATGAACAGAAGATGAATGGGTAAAAAAAATATGGCGCTGGATTATAGTTCTGGAAAAAATAATAAATAAATTGAATGGATTATCATGATCCCACAGGCAGCTTTACAATAAATGTGCTCCCTTTATCCATTTTGCTTTTAACATATCCTGATATTCAAAAGGATTCGAAAAGAGGCGGTCTTTCAACCGCCTCTAATTGAAAGGATTATGCCATGGTCTGGAGAAAACTGCCCAGATTGGAATCAGCATAATCCGTGCTGGAAAAATTCGTCATTGAAGATTCCATGACCTGACGGTAAACATTTATTGCCTGGTCCTGGGAGACTGTCTGATTCGAAGACAATCCCTGCATCATGTTCATGTTTTCCTGCTTATCAGGCTGGGCAGCTTCTATTTCATCCTGGGAAATCACACCGTCTTTATTTGTGTCCAGGAGTGAAAACACCTCACTTGACAGGCTGGATTCTTCAGAGCTGATACTGCCGTCTTCATCCGTATCTTCAGCATCCAGAATAGACTGGGCACCGCTCATTCCACCGCCCATCATGCCCTGCTCTCCGCCACCGCCAATGATGGGCGGCGGCGGAGGGCCGTTGGAAAGCATTTCTTCAAGCTCACTGGTGTTCAGCTGGCCATCTGAATCTGAGTCTGCATCGGAAAACATCTCTTCGGACATGGGGGTTTCATCAACCGTTAATACACCATCCAGGTTGGCATCATCATTTTCCATGATGCTGTCCGCACTGGGTGGCTCAAAACTGCTATTCATCCCCTGACTACCGCGTATGCTCATCGACTGATAGGCTGAAAATGATTGTCCAATTCCTTGAATATTCATTTTAACCTCCTTAAAATTAAAATTACATTGTCAATCACATCTAATTTTTTAAATTTTTTTTTATTTCACACCATAAACATCACCTTCTTTTTTTTTGGGTTAACGATTATTGGCAGCTCAAAGATCAAAATCAAAGCTGTCTGATCAATGGACAAACAAAAAAGATACCAGTTCCTGATCAGTATTTTGGGGTGGCAATGATGTCCCAAAGGATTGGTTTGGATTTTTTTTAAAGCTGTTTGGAAAATGGGCATAATATTTTTGAATGGCCTGTTTGGGTGTGTTATTTTTCAATGCTGTCAGGCTTATCTTTGTATTATACATCCAGATATTTTTCAGCAGGCTGGCATTGTCAAAACAGGGCAGGTTGATCTTTGGGAGGTGATATCTTTTTTCTATGGATACAGTTGTCTGCTTAAGCCTTTCCAGGGTCGGGCCAGGAACGGTTTTCAGGTACCAGGGAATTAGGTTATGACCCTGGCAGTAGTTTTTGATAAGCTGATTGTGGAGATGAACTGATTGCCGGATAAGCATATCTGAGTCAAAAAGAACAATGGGATCGGTAAATATGATTCCCATAACATGCAGGAGAAAATGATGGATGGCCTGTTTAATAAAAAACAGGGCTGGCGGCTTAGGAGCCCTGCAGATGTCTGCATAAAAATATTTAAAAGAATAGTCCAGGGTCTGCACATGGACAGGTGTCCGGGTGCCGGGCATGGGGGGTAAAATCACCTTGTTATAATAAAAATACGTGCCGCGATAATCATTCAGATTAATAGCAGGTTTCCTTGGCAAAGCCTTTTTAAACGGGGCGAGCCTGGAAATATGGTACCGTTTTAAAAGTCGGTTCAGACCGGATCTTGAACAGTCGGGACAAATAAATTCCTGTACCACCTGTTGGAGATCGTCAAGACCAAGGCGGAGGCATATCCTGAGAATAATAACCAGGATCTCCTGCTCAGGTGTCATTGCTGTTCTGACCTTTTTGGGGGTATGGGGTTTATCAAAGACAAAATTACGGTTCTTCCATCGCCGGATAGTGGTTTCACTCACTCCGATCCTGTCGGCAAGTTCAGAGATACTCATCTGATCGGCATTCTGAATAAAAGCACGCTGCGCTGGGGTGGTTCTGGCATTTTTATGCAAATTTATTTTCATGTCAGGGATGCGTTCTTTCGAAATTTCCCAACCAATCCTATGGGACTATTTCAGTAAAATTTATTATTGTTCACCAAAAGAAAGAAGATATCAGGTTCATAATGCGGCAATATTTACCTATCAGCCTTGTTTGGCAGGCTTGCGCTCCCCGCCGTGCCCCCTTTCCTACAGTTGCTTGACAACATCAAGATAGGCGCTCACCGTATCAAAGATGACCTGCTGCTCCTGCCGAAGTGCCGTATAGTCAGACGAGGACAATTCATGGCGGGCGATTTCATAAGATGCCTCGTCCTCAAATCCTGATTGTTTTCAACGGCCAGTTGAACCGCCTGGTCTATGCTTATTTCTTTGATTTCAGACGCCCCTGTTATTCCAGGGAAAAATCCCATAAAGGAACAAGGCGAGACCCCAGGAGAGAATGACTTTTTTGATGATCATCTTAATCATGTTTAACTTTCGGTTGCTGCTTTGGAGCGAAAAAAAAACGATCTGCAGCGGGCATTTCCGGCAACTTTTCTACAGGGCTGGAATAGAGGTAGTATGGCGCGCTCTTGTACCCTTCCAGATTGCGCAATTTTACCAGCGCAAGCCTTTGTTCATCAGTAAGCGTCCGGTTTACCCCGGCAAATGTCATGGCGTAATTCCATGACAATTCCCCATCAAGTTCCCCGTAACGGTAGCCCAGGTCGATCAGCTTTTTTTTGTTCAGCTGTTTTCCTGCCAGCAGTTTGCGCAGTTCTGTACTGAATGCACGGCGGACATCAATGATTTCTTCGAGCAGCTTGCACTGTTTATCAAGTATCACAATAATGGATACCCGCTGCCTGTCATTAAGGACATCATTTAAAAACGCTTCCCCTTTGTCCCCGGTAATAGAAGTACTGATATCATAATCTTTTTTGTTCATCGCAGGTATATCCTTCATGTAAAACCCGCCAAAATATGTACCTTGTCTTTCTGGGCATATGTATGTATCAGCTTCTACAGACCCGGCATACCAGCTGAAAAATTCGCTGGCATAGGTCATGTAAGCCACATTAAAGAGCTTGGATTTGCCTCTTTCAAGATGGGCCTTTTCTGTTTTATCCGGCCAGGAATTAAAATCGCCGAATTTCATTTCTCCCAGATAAGATTTCTGATCATCAGTCAACGAAGCAGCTACGGCAGACATCACCTCTGCACGGCGGATGCTTAACTTTGCATCCTGCGCAAAGATATCACCCACATAATTTATAACTGCCTGCTTGTTCAGCCCGTTGCTGCCATTTGGTATATTACCGTCCAATTTCTTGTGAAAGCTCTTGATTAAAGGCAACCGCATTTTGGCCAGTGTCTCGAGCTGGGGAACCTGCTCCTCGGCCAGATTGCGAAACAATTGTTTTTGTTTATCATTAAGAACGGACAATACATTGCCGACAACCCTGTCCACAAACATTGGATTGTGCCCTTTTTTTGCAATATCAACATCGCGCATATACTGGAAACCAAAATAATCACATACTTTCCCTGGCGGAATGAATGTTGAGGCACCAAAATCACCAGTGATAAATGCCAGTCCTGAGAACGCCATTGTGGTTAACTGTGCCCGGTCGGAAATCGCCTGCTCAATTGAATACTGCCCTGATGATTTATCTGGACCTTGTCCTTGTTTATCTTTCCCTTTGTCACGGTCCCCGTCCGGTGGCGGTGCCAGGTCGCGCAGTTTATCTGGATCAAAACCAGCCTCCCTGATGGCATCTGCGGCCGCCGGGCCACCACGGAGTCCTGCCTTACGAAATGCCTCATGTATAGCCCTGGCATCTTTGGCCGTAAGTGACACCGGGTCATAACTGCGCAGAATATTTTTGACATTCTCCTTTTGAGGCGCTGTCAAAGCCTCCAGTTTTTTTTTTCGACTTTCCTGCCGATCATTGTTCACCCTTTCATATGTGTACTTCAGAGTGCATTCATCAAGCAGAATGCCCTTTATCGCTTGCAACAGATCGGACCGTTGAACCCTTGTCGTGTTTTTGAATACAGGCTTTGCTGAAAGCGCGTATAGTGTAAGATTATATTCCTTGACACCAGGCCCTTTTGAACTCATCGGGTCATACCCTGTCTTATTCTTACTGTTATAGCCATCTATCCCCACCCCTTTAACACCGGCAGGAAGGCTGCGAATATCCGACGGAATATTGTAGACAAGCCAATATGATTTTACCTGGTCTGGATCTGAAATGGGTTTTGGTATATGCCACAGGTTCAATGCAAAATACTTGGTACCTGTAGGCACGTTTGACCATTCAACCGGCATTGACATCCCTGGGCCATCCCCTGTAAATTGAGATGATAATGAACCGTCCGATGCCACGGCTGAATTCCTTACTATGAATTCACTTTCTTGCCGATCATCGGTTTCAAGACCTTCGTTCGGTTTTGCCGAAACCAGGGTTACCATCATCATAGAAATTGCGATTGCTGCTATTATTATCTGTTTCATCTGAACCTCACTATTAAAAAAGGTTAACGGGTAATTTTGATCACCTATTGTTTATTAGAGTATAAAGATGAAATATGAACAGAAGATGAATGGGTAAAAAAATTATGGCGCTGGATTATAGTTCTGGAAAAAACAATAAATAAACTGAATGGATTATCATGATCCCACAGGCAGCTTTACAACAAATGTGCTCCCTTTATCCATTTCGCTTTCAACATGAATTTCACCGCCATGGGCTTTAACGATTTGATCTGCAATGGACAACCCCAGTCCGCTTCCGCCTGATTCTCTTGACCTGGCCTTGTCTACACGATAAAACCGTTCAAATATATACGGTACATCTTCATTCGGGATGCCAATGCCTGTGTCTGTAAACTTAATCGCTGCCATCCCGTTTTCTGTGGAGAGGTTTACTGTGATGCTTCCATTTATGGGTGTATAACGGATTGAATTCGTCAAAAGATTCACAAATACTCTTCGCAAGAGTGCTTCATCACCTAAAATGTTTACGGTGGACCCTGGGCTGTATCTCAATTTGAGTCCCTTATCCTGGCACAGGATATCAATTTCATCACAAAGATCATATAAGAGCAGGTTTAAATCTATAGATTTAAAAGAACGCGTCTGTCTGTCTGAATCTGTTCGGGCCAGGAACAATATTTGTTTGATTACCCCAGACATCCGTTCAGCTTCGGTAACAATGACTTCCATCGACTTTCTATAGGTTTTGGCATCCCGATTTTTTTGCAGGGTCAAGGACGCCTCTGCCTGGATAACCGCAAGGGGGGCTCTTAATTCATGGGAGGCATCCGACGTTAACTCCTTTTGTCTTTTAAATGCCTTTTCCAGTCTGGCCAGCATGAGGTTAATCGTTTGTGCAAGATGTCCAAGCTCATCATCTGCCTGTACATTGATTCGTTTGGTTAAATCCGTCTCCCCAATTTTCCTGGTGGTCTGTGAAATCTGATCAATGGGCCTCAATATCCGGTTCAGCAAAAATATGCCTCCCCACCCGGATAGAAATAAGGTAGTTGGGAATGAAAATAGTAAAATTTGAAGCAGTTTTTTCAAAGCCATTTCAATATCTGTTGTGGACCGGGCAACCATGAGAGCAGCATTTTCTATTTGGATTTGATTGGGTAATTCTGTACTTTTAAACCCGACGTCCTCCCGGCCGGGATTATCTTTTTCTCCAATTCTGAATTTATCGAGCCTGATTTTCTCTATGCCAGGCAAATATGGGACCGCATAAACTTGAAAGGGTTCGTTATTTATCTGGATAGTTCTATAGAGACTTTCTCCTCCAAGAACGGTGTTAATGAATTCTTTTCGGACAGGGATTTTGATCTGCCTGGGAGAAATGTTCACAAGCTCATCTGCAAAATAAAAATCAAATGAGATCAATTCTCCTGTTTCTTCTTCAAACGTACCTCCAGCAACAATGGAAATGATATCTCTGAATTCCGATATCTGATCCGCTCTTTTTTTCAAGGAATGATTGAATGAGGAATGAAGCTGGTGGGACAAAGTAAAATAAATACCCGTCCCAAGGACTATCAGGATGAGTGAAAGAACCGTGAGGTACCAGAGTGTAAATTTAATTTTAATACTTAATCCATTCATCCCTTTTGCATCCGATAACCTGCCCCCCTGACGGTGGTGATAATTTTCTTACCCGCTTCAGGATCAATTTTTTGCCTGATCCGGCGAATGTAAACATCAACAAGATTGGAGATACTGTCAAAATCATAGTCCCATGCATGGGCTTCTATCATGCTTCGTGTAACAACAGCATCCGGATTGCGCATCAAATATTGAAGAATTACAAATTCTTTGGTTGTCAGCTCAACGAGGTTCCCTTTCCATCTCACTTCCCTGGTAACGGTATTTAATGACAAGTCACCAATTTTAAGTTTCGGGGACCGGCTTTTGCCTTTTCGTCTCAGCAACGCACGGATTCTTGCCAGCAGTTCACTGAAATCAAACGGTTTTATCAAATAGTCATCGGCCCCTAAATCCAGTCCTGTCACACGGTCTTCAATTTCATCCTTGGCCGTCAGCATTAAAACAGGGGTGTCATCCTTTTTTAAACGAAGTTCCCTGCAAACTTCAAAGCCTGATTTAAGGGGCATCATCACATCAAGAATGATCAGATCATACGGGGTTGAGGATGCATAGTACAAAGCATCATCACCATTGTGCACGTAATCTACGGCAAAGGCATTCTCCTCCAACCCGCGTTTAATCGTACAGCATAGACTTTTGTCATCATCTACAACAAGTATTCTCATCATTTCCACTTATAATTGTTTGGTATTTAATACCATTTAATTTTATCTAAATGAAGTTGTTTATCTCAGCTCAATTTTTATGTGCCATCCGTGCCGCCAAACTAAATTTTAGCCAAAATATAAAAAGATACCGACACACTATTTCAATAAGTAGCATTTAAAAATGAACACAACATGAACTGGTAAAAAAAGAATACAAATTAGATTTTTAGTAAATTTTTTAAGGAAAAGAAAACCCCGGACTTTGTCTATCTATATGGGGTTCTGGCTGATAATCGACGGCGTGTACTGGTATTTTAAAGACTCAGCCCAGGCAAAATTTGAGCACCCCTACATATAGTATACAGGGTTTTTTCAGCCTTGTGATTTCTATTCAATTATATAAGCCATGAGCGTCATACCTGGCCATTTCCCCACAGTGTTTTTTATAATATATATAAAACACGGCCCGCACTTAACTGCAAAAAACCCGCTATATCGTCCAAATTCCCAATCCTGACATCTTTTTACCCTGTGTGATTTTGGACACACGCTGTGGGACATGAAAATAAAATAATTGTAATTATCCCTTTTTCAGAAACGGCAATTGTCATTTGGTTTTACTTTTTTGATAATATTTTTTATAGAACATCTATACTTTTAAACTAGTGCGATTAAATTTTTTATTTTTTTATAGGGGATTTGGATCATGCCCATAACAGACAATAAAAATTATCCGTTTTCTTTTTCCATGATAGACATTAAAAAAATTGACCCTTCACCCTATCAACACCGCAAATACTTTGATGAAGGCAGTTTAAGAGAACTTGCCGCAAGTATTCTGAAGGATGGATTGATCGAACCCATTATTGTCCGCCCGCAAAAAAAAGACCGGTTTCAGCTGATTGCAGGAGAGCGAAGACTCAGAGCCATTAAAGAGTACACTGAAATGAAGATGATTCAGGCAAAGATCGCAGATGTAGACGATCTTCAGGCAAGAAGGATAAGCTTTACTGAAAACCTTTTAAGACAAGATTTATCCGCCATAGAATCCATTGAAGCGACCATTAAAATCATTGA
>JAQICW010000009.1 GCA_027858355.1 Desulfobacula sp. | reverse complement strand
TCAATGATTTTAATGGTCGCTTCAATGGATTCTATGGCGGATAAATCTTGTCTTAAAAGGTTTTCAGTAAAGCTTATCCTTCTTGCCTGAAGATCGTCTACATCTGCGATCTTTGCCTGGATCATCTTCATGGCAGTGTATTCTTTAATGGCTCTGTGTCTTCGCTCTCCTGCAATCAGCTGAAACCGGTCTTTTTTTTGCGGGCGGACAATAATGGGTTCGATCAATCCATCCTATCCAACCCAACACGCCAAGCTTTTCATCAGGCAATTGCCCCCCATGATCAACCCACCAAAAGACCGGAAACTCCTGTCCCACGACTGGTCATGCCTTTATTTATATGAGTATTTTTTCCATTTATAAAACCTTCTTTGAAGGCGCCTGATGAAGCTTGGTGCCTGCCGTATCGTATAGTTCTTAATCTTGGAAAAAGTCGGGATACTTCTACTTGGTTCTCTCTTTGGTTTTGTTCCATCAATGACCTTACCATTTTTACAGGCAGGGAAGTGTCACTATTAATTTTTATCTCTGAGTGTTCAAACATCATTTTGTGATTATGCTTAATTCCGGCAATAAAACCCATGTCAAAAGAAAGTTTGTCGCCTCTTTTAGCGTTGTTTTGCTTTTTAAAATTCTGCCAAAGGGTTTGACCGGCATCAATAAGGAAGTGATAGGCATATTCTGCAACCTTTAAAGCCTCTTCCTTTCCAACCAGGACAATGCTTTTATAGACTGTATCATCTTGAGCATGGTATGTCTGGGATGTCAAACAATTCACATAATAATAGTTTTTTAAAATAGATAAAAGGGCTCTTTGGATACTTTCAATGCGCTTTTTCTTATGACAGATTGTAAGATATTTAATATCTGGATTATCATCACCAGTATTAATTCGCTGAAGATTATATTTATTAAGCAAATAATTGGCTTTTCTGGATGCTGCCTGGGCCTCTGCCTGGTTACTGGATTGCCCAAGGGCCATAAGTTTTTCGACTTTCCTTAACATTTTCTGAGCATCAGCCGGTAACTCCCCTTTGAAATTCTGCAACCTTTCAGGATAATCTTTGCCGCCTGCAACAAAAGCTGGATGCACACCTAACTTTTTACAGGCCAGCTTGAAATATTTTCCATGAATGTCTGCATTATCATAAAATTCGGAAACATATTGGTGCGCCATTTCATGTTTTAGGACTTCTAATACAAGATCCCATACTTCAGTCTTGATAAGATGACTTGAGATCGAAATTGTTTTTGTTTTAGAACTCCACCAACCAAGCCTTGATTCACCAGAAGAAATGTTAATTGTTGGAGTTGTAAGGTCTACTCCATATTGCCATGAAATTGCTTTATGTTCCTGGGAAAGTTGTAATGCCCATCTGATTTCAATGTTTTTTATTTGTTTCGTCTCCATTATAACTGCCTTGTCTTCAATTTTTTTACTATCATTCAGGGCATTTATATTTTCTTTTGTATTTTCATTGGCGGCGGCACAAATTCCCTCCGGAATCCTTCCTGAAGGGAGATGGCTTTTTCAGGGCAGAACCTTGCACACACCCCGCATCCAATGCAGGAGTTTTCCTGCCTGACAGCATATCCGTCGCTCTCCAGGGTAATGGCATCAGTGGGACAAAAGTCAACACAGGTTCCACAGCCAGTACAAGTTTCCTTGTCAATCAAGCTTAAGTGAAAGGTGGAGTTGATCATGGGAAGGGTACCGTTTCGCCATAGATTGAACGTATCACAGCAGTCTTTGCAGCAGTTGCAGATGCTGGTCTCAAAACTGGATTCCCTGGATCCCGGGTGAAATGCCTTGTGGATGAGACCGGCATTCTCTGCATCTTTCATGATCTCCAGGGCTTTTTGCCTGGTGATCTGTTTTGCAAAACCCTGGGCAATGGTATGACGTGCTGATTTACCAAAGGTAAAACAGTTCAATGTCGGGGCCTTAATGGCACACGCGTCACCCAGTAAGTTCCTTCTTTGCCTGCAGAAACAATATCCCACGGCAATATCGTCGAACTTATTAATGATATCTTCAATGGTCTGACTGGGCAGGACCCAGTCTTCGGGAGTATCCAGGGTCTTATCAACTTTGATAATGGTTATTTTGCTGCCGTCTTCAGTACTCTGGGCTGGAACTGTCCTGTCCAGAGCAGGTGCTGAGGCAAAAAGAGGTGACAGCTCTTTGTAGTTCTTTTGAACACTGACCCTCAATTCTTCAAGAAGTGTTTCAAATAGTCCTGCAAGTTCACGTTCTTTATCACTGCCTGAAAGAGGTGTCATGAACTTGTATTCCATGAGGCCGATCATGACAAGTGGCAGGAGTCGATAGATCATGGTGCCTTTTGTGTTGGGCTGATTGAATATCAAACCTTCCTTTGCAAGCCCTGAACCCAGGATTTCGATTTCCTGTTCATTAAACCCGCTTGAGGCCATCAGTTGATCCCGTGTCTGGGATGAGGCCTTGCTGAACGCACAGATAAAGTCGAGTTCCTGTTCTGATTTTACAACACGTTTTATGATATTGACAGCTGTATCACTCACCTGGAAGGGAAACATTCCCTGTCTGCAGACAACTTTGGTAGCCTTTCTGTATTTTTCATTCAATGCATGCCTGGTCATCATTATTATTGTCCTCGTTGATGGTTTTTTTTCGATTTTAGCCTGCATTATACTTATACTATCAGGAGGCATTTTGTAAGCGGAAAAAACCGGTTTTATTATTTTTTTTAACTTTACACTTTGGCCGGTAAAGGGTAGTACAGGGTGCAGAGAAAAACATAAGGATTCAGGAGAATAAAAATGACAGATCCCAATGATTATAATGTCAATAATGACAATGCCAGTGATAATAAAGGCGAAAATGCTGAAGAAATGAGCTTTGCAGAACTTTTTGAATCATATGATACAAAAATAGGCAATGAGCTGAACCAGGGGGATAAGGTCGAGGGTGAGATTATCTCCATCGGCGATAAAAGTGTATATATTGATACAGGGACCAAGAGTGATGGTGTAGTTGAAAAGATAGAACTTTTGGATGAAAAAGGTGAATTCCTGTATAAAATTGGTGATAAAGTTAATCTTTATGTGGTCTCCTTAAGTGAGAGTGAAATAATATTATCCAAAGCACTTTCCGGGGCTGGAAAAGCAACCATGCTTGATGATGCCTCCAGGAGCGGAACGCCTGTTGAAGGCAAAGTCATTGGTGTGATTAAAGGCGGGTTCAATGTTGACATAATGGGGAAACGAGCTTTTTGTCCTGTAAGTCAGATGGATGTTAAATATGTGGAAAATCAGGAAGAATATGTGGGACAGACGCATCATTTTTTAATTACCAGGTTTGAAGAGGGTGGAAGAAATATTGTTGTATCCAGGCGGGATTTGCTGAATGAAGAGATAAAAGAAAAACTAAAAGCCTATTTTGAGAAAGTAAAACAAGGAGATATTGTTCAGGGTATTGTCACAAGGTTGATGTCCTATGGTGCCTTTGTTGAATTGATTCCCGGGGTTGAGGGAATGGTCCATATTTCCGAGATCTCCTGGGCCCGTATTGAAAAGCCGGAAGAGGTGCTTCAACCTGGGGATATGGTGAATGTGAAGGTGTTAAAAATAGAAACCTCAGACAAGGCAGAAAACGTTAAGATTTCCTTGTCAATGAAACAGACATCATCTAATCCCTGGGACAGCATGGAAAGCTCTTTTAATACCGGAGATCAGGTGTCGGGAAAAGTCGTCAGACTGACTTCTTTCGGAGCGTTTGTGGAAATAGTACCGGGCGTGGATGGTCTTGTTCATATAAGCGAGATGAGTCATACCAGAAGAGTACTCAAACCCGATGATGTGGTCCAGGTGGGAGACATGGTCCAGGTGGTGATAAAATCCATTGATATGGACAGCAAGAGAATTTCATTGAGTATTAAGGATGCTCTGGGTGACCCATGGACGGGTGCTTCAGCAAAATATGGCCTGGGTTTAATTGTAGAAGGGTGCCTGGAGAAAAAAGAAAAATTCGGTCTTTTCATAAATCTTGAGCCCGGGGTGACAGGGTTGATGCCATCATCCAATATCAGCAATGCTGCAAACGCCTCGGATTTTGAAAAATTAAAACCAGGGAGTTCAGTCCAGGTTATGATCCAGGAGGTTGACGAGGAAAAAAGAAGAATCACACTGACATCGCCTGATCAAAAAGAGGGCGATGATTGGAAACAATTTGTAAGCAGCAAAAAATCAACACCAAATGGAACCATGGAAAGCCTTTTTCTTGAGGCAATGAAAAAGAAAAAATAGCTGTCAGGAATATTTTTTAATAAAATTACCAATTTGTTTAATGGCCTGTCTTCCCTGGGAAAGATATTTGGCAAAATAGTGCCATACATGGAACATGTCTTTCCAGATTTCCAATTGGACCTCTGCGCCAGAGGTTTTTAAATTTTCTGCAAGGATTTTTGAGTCATCAATTAAGACTTCCTGTTCACCCGTTTGAATCAAAAGGGGAGTGATTCCTGAAAAATCATTGTTAACAGGGGATATCAGGGGAGAAGACAAGTCGTGGTCAGTATAAAGGCGAGCGATTTTTTTCAAAATACTTTGACTGAGCATGGGGTCTTTGCCCTGGTTTTCAATATAGGATTTATTTTTGCATTCCAGATCAATCCAGGGCGAAATCAAGGCAGTGCATACGGGTAAAGGACGGCCATCTGTCAGAAGTTCGGATAAAAGGGCAAGGCCAAGGCCTGCTCCTGCCGAATCTGCAACAAGGCTTGTTTTATGAGGATAATGGAAATTGTCCACAAGCCATTGATACACTGTTCTGACATCCATAAGCCCTTTTGGAAAGGGATGTTCCGGGGCCAGCCCATAGTTGAAAATCAAAACCTTTGCATCAGAAGCAATGGCGATTCTTGATGCAAGATCCTGGTGGGAATTTATGGAGCCGGCAATATATCCGCCGCCATGGATATACATGATGATTCGTTTTTCATTATAATTTAAAGGCGCAAGCCATTGGGCTTCAATGGATTTGATATGAAAGGATTCAAGTTTAATGGATTTGTCCGGTTTAAAAACAAGGGCAGTTTTTTCAAGAAGGGTTCTGTATGATTTGATACCAATAGATTCAAAGGAGGGCTGTGATTTTAAATGCCTTAACATAGCTGATAATATTATTGAATTTTTTTTGTTCATAAAAAACCTTATTGTTTATCCGTTTAAAAACAGGTATCACAGTTTGGCGTTAAACCAAATATTTTTTATGGGAAATATAAGAAAACAGGGAAAAAATTATTTATAACTGATTTTGACGGAACCTTATTAAACGATGAGAAGACCATTTCTCAAGAAGATATCAGAACCCTTGAAATATTAAGAAAGACAAAAATCCTTACTGCCATTGCAACGGGACGGTCTGTATATTCTTTTGAAAAGGCTTTAAAGAATATTGGCATGGCAGATGTTTTTTTGTCCATTGATTACGTAATATTTTCAACTGGTGCCGGCATCATGGAATTTCCAGGGGGCAGGGTGATATATCAAAAAGACTTGCC
>JAQICW010000161.1 GCA_027858355.1 Desulfobacula sp. | reverse complement strand
CCTTTGCAAGGGTTAAAAAAAAATCTGCCACAACAACCAGTTCATCAGGCTTTGTTATATTTCCTGCATGAAAAAAAACCCGGTTGTGAATCACTTTTCTTTGTTTTATGGCAGATCCTAAAAAATCAAGATCTTCCGGGGTCAATGCAGCTCTTTCAACCTTGGTAACAATATTATTATCTGCAAATTTATAAAGATATTGAAATGCCCTGATATCTTTCAGGCTCGCATGCCGTGTAAAATCAGAGGTATCCGTCTTAATCCCCAGCCTCAGGGCTGCGGCAAGCTTGGCAGAGGGCTTTATTTTTTTTGACTTGATGTATTGGGTCATAATTGTGGAGCAAGCCCCATAATCGGATCGAATGTCTACATATGTGGCATTATCACAGGTCAATGGATGGTGATCGATAATGGCATCATAGTCAAATTCAGAAAACCGCTCATTATGATCGGGCTGGGAGTCCACCACGACAAATCGATCAAAATTTTCCTTTTTTATATCATCCAGCAAAACCAGTCCAGATTCTGTATATTCGATCATGGCAAGATTATCCGGCCTGCTGATTTTATTAAAATAGGCGATACAGACTTCACTGACCTTTCGCCACAACAGTCTTTTAACGGCCATGGCACTGGCAATAGCATCGGGATCAGCATTTATCACAACAAGCACTTTTGAACTGCTTTTAAAAAGGCTTAAAAATTGATTGAGTTTTTCCTTGTTATTCATCTGCAATTTTCCTGTTATTGCTGCTAAAAAACAGTGTCAATGTAATAAAAGAATATCCAATAATGGCAAGAATGGCAAACCATCCATAAAAAATACCCAGAGGCGCAAGAACAATGGCTGTCAGCCAGTGAATAAAAATCACTGTTGGAGAATGCAATTTTATGGGGAAATCATCAAACCTGCAGATAACTGACAGGCCGCAAAGGTTCCAGCCATATAGAGAGGCAAACACATGCATATGAAGCAGCCATTTTATTTTTTGGGGATCATACCCTTCAGACATCTGCAAAAATATGTATGCAATTCCGGAAATGGCGGTCAAAATCAAAAATCCAATGCCTGAGGTTAAAAAAAGTTTCTGCTGAATTTTATCTGCAAATTTTGAGTAAAGATAAAACACGGTAACCACTGCCATGAAAAGTGCAAACGTAACAAAAATCTGGGGGATAAACTTTTCAAATAAAATAAAAATAAAAAAGATGATCACACCAAGGGTAATGGTCCAGAAACAAACTTCCATAACTACCTTGGCTGATGAACCTTCTATCTTTTTCAGCATGGAAAAGACCAGAGACAGCGTGATCAGGGACAATGGGAAAGAAAAGCCTAAGAAAAATGTGTTGAGAGTCAACTTTTCCATGACCACAAACTTGAAATATTCATTATTTAAAATAACCAGGCTTGCCATGACAATCCCGATGGAAAGGCACAACAATGATGCCTGGTGAAACTTTTGGGATACAGATTCCTTAAATTTGAAAAAACCTATGGGGAATAAAGAGAATTTTTTAATTCGAATTTTTTCCACCAGCACAAACAGCGGAACTGAGACAAGGATGGTAATGGGATAGATTTTAAAAAAAGCTGAAAACGCATAAATTAATGATCCCAGGAAAAAAAAGCCCACGGTTTTAGATACTTTTACTTGGCCCTGAGTGTAATACAAAAGGATGGTTCCCCCCGTACAAAGGTTAAACAAAAAAATATGAAGTCTTTCAAAACTATAATTGTCAGCCGGGAAATAAACATGAATGAAACCAAAAACAAGGGCTGTAATCATTAAAATTGAAAAGAGAATTTTTAATTTAATATTCATATTAAGTTTGCCTATATTCTAAATCTTCATTATTTTTCATTTTTAAAGTATAACCCTTACCTGCCAAGCATATCTTTAAGCGCAGGAAAAAGCGTTTCGTGCTGAAACTTGAAGCCATTGTCCAAAAGCTTTTCAGGTCTCACCTTTGCACTCGCCAAAAGGGTTTCTTTTCCCATTTGTCCCCACAAAGCCAGAGCCACAAATCTGGGCATTACAAAAAATACTTGTCTTGAAAATACATCTGCCAATGTTTTTGAAAACACCTTATTGGTGACAGGATTTGGAGCAGTAAGGTTTACAGGTCCTTTGATCCCATCATGGGTCAATATGTGCAAGATGCCTGATATTACATCATCCATACTGATCCAGCTCATATATTGTCTGCCATGGGAGAGTCTTACTCCGCAGCCTGTTTTAAACGGCAGTTCCATTCTTGCCAGGGCACCGCCGGCCGGGGTAAGCACCACTCCAGTCCTGAGCTGAATGGTTCTGATCCCTGCCTTTTGAGCATCCATGGAGGCATCTTCCCATAGTCTGCAAACCCTGGAAATAAAACAATTTCCCATATCAGCGGTTTCGATTAAGGTCTTGTCTCCTCTTTCACCATAAAAGCCGATTGCAGAAGATGATATAAAGACCCCGGGCTTATGATCAAGAGCTTTCATTTTCTCCACAAGCAACCGGGTTGGAATCGTTCTGGAGTCAAGGACCTGCTTTTTTTGCTTTTTAGTCCATCTTCCCCTTGAGATATCAACACCGTTTAAATTGATGACCGCATCAAGGGGGCCTGCCTTTTCAAGGTCAAGAATACCATTATAGGGATCCCAGAACAATTCATCCTTTAAAAGATTTTTCTTTTTTCTTTTCAGCTGGATCACCTCATGGCCACAGGTTCGCAAAAAAGGAACCAAAATACTTCCTATGGTTCCACTGGCACCGGAAATAAGAATTCTTTTGGTTTTAAATGTATCCACATGATGTTCAAGATCATATTTGAGCACCCTGTGTCTGTAGCTGAACATTCGCTCAAATTCTTTTCTGGCAAATTCATAAAACGGCCGGCTTAAAAATCCAAAGGGCAGTTCAAACTCAACCTTATCTTCCATGATTGAATTTTCTTTGCCATCCGCTATAAACCTGTGGGTATGTTCCCATTTGGAAAACGGCCCTTTAACCTGCCGGTCTTTAAACTCTTTGTTTTCCTGATAATCTATATGCTCAGCCTCCCAGATCATGGGTATCTTAAAAATACTTATTCGGAAGGCTACTTTTACTCCTTTTTGAATCCCAGGGCTGCTACGGGAAATCATTTTCAAGGGTGCCCATGGCGGTGTGAGCCTTGATATGGCACCATCCCTTGCATGCCAGGCAAAAAGCATTTCAACTGGCGCAATAATTTTTGTTTTTTTTATATAAACATTATGAGTCATGTTTTACTCAATTCAATACATATTTTACACAATTCAATAAATGTTCCATTGATTTTACGTATCTTATACTATAATAATAAACCTCAAGTTAAAACCCTTTTTATAAGAGAACAAACTTAAGATTTTAAGGCACACTCTTTGCATTAATTTGAAAACATTAAAATAGTTTTAGTAACTTAATTTAAATCGATTGATTGTCATTAAGGGAGGAAACAATAAATGTATAAACCCATTGAAATAGCGGATGGGATCTATTCTGTCGGGTGCCGTGACTGGGATATCAGGGATTTCCATGGTTATTCCACATATGAAGGTACAACCTATAATGCATTTTTGATACTTGGCGAAAAAAATGTTCTCATTGATACAGTAAAAGAAAAATTTTCAAATGAATTTTTGTCCAATATCAGCAAAATTATTGACCCAAAAGATATTGACATCGTTATCAGTAATCATACTGAAATGGACCACTCCGGAACCATCCCCAAACTGATGCAGATAATCGGGAAAGACAAACCCCTCTATTGTTCAAAAATGGGGGCGATAAACCTGAAAAGCCATTATAACAAGGACTTTAATTCCCAGGTTGTTGGAAGTGGTGATGAACTGAAAATCGGGAACAGAACATTTTCTTTTCTTGAGACAAGAATGCTTCACTGGCCGGACAGTATGTTCACCTATCTTGTGGAAGATGCCATCCTGTTTTCCAGTGATGCCTTTGGGCAGCACTATGCAGGCGACAAATTCTTTGATGACGAAATCGGTGATAAAATCATCCCGCACGCTCGAAAATATTATGCCAATATCCTTCTTCACTTCTCTCCAAAAGTACAGACTCTTTTAAAAGATGTTGCAGAAATGAATCTGAAGATCAATATGATCTGCCCGGATCATGGAATTATCTGGAGGGATAACCCATCCAAAATCATTGAACTCTATGATAAATGGTCCAGGCAGGAGCCGACAAAAAAGGTGGTTGTCATCTTTGACTCCATGTGGGACAGCACAACCAAGATGGCCCGATCCATTACCAGTGGCATTGAGTCGGAAGATGTTGCTGTAAGACTCATGAATACCAGAAAATGGCATAGAAGTGACATTATGACAGAAATTATTGACGCCGGGGCAATTGCTGTGGGGTCTCCGACTCTCAATAACGGCATTTTCCCTGTTATTGCAGACGTCATGACATATATCAAAGGCCTGCGTCCCCAGAATAAAATTGCGGCTGCATTTGGTTCTTATGGATGGAGCGGCGAAGCTGTAAAGATCCTGAACAAGAAATTTTCTGAAATGAAACTGGATATTATTGACGATGGCATTAAAGTTCAATATGTTCCAGATGAAGATGATCTGAATAAATGTTTTGATCTGGGTGTAAAAATAGCTAAAACATTAAAGCAAAAATTGTCTGACGCAAATAATGGTTGAACGAAAACCTGAAAATTTTTGTGAGCATACGCTCATCTGCGAGCAGAGTACAAGGCGGGAGAAAATTTTAACCGGAGGAAAAGATGGCTAACGAGTTTAACGCAAATGATATTTTTGAAATTGCTATAAAAATTGAACAAAATGGTGCGATATTTTACCGGGATGCTGCAAAACAGGTGGAAAAGAAGAACACAAACAATTTCTTCTTGAATTGGCCAGGATGGAAGACAATCATGAAACAACCTTTGCCAATATGCAAAAAGAATTAAAAGATGAAGAAGCATTTTCCACCACTTTTGATCCTGATGATGAAAATGCCCTTTACCTGAAAGCGCTTGCTGATACCCGGGTCTTTTTTGAAAAAGAGCAGCCTGACAACAGCTTTAAAGGAATATTGAGCACAGCTATCCAGGCAGAAAAAGATTCCATTGCCTTTTATCTTGGAATGAAAGAACTGGTTTCTGCAAAACTTGGACAATCAAAGATTAATGATATTATTAAGGAAGAAATGGGCCATATCAGGGTTCTTGCAGGAAAATTGATGGAATAAACAGGCGGTAAACAGACGGGGCCAGGCTTTCCTTATTGTCGTTATTCTCAATAACGACAATAAGGAAAGCCTGACCCCATTATTTCTTATGATTTCCAAAGACCATGGAGATTGCAATAGGCTCTTGCAATGACATTTGATGAATCTGTTTTAAACTGGGCTTCAGGCTGGCTTGAAGGTGTCAGCATCATTCTCTGCACATAGTTTCCGTCACAACTAACAAGTTCAATCCACTCAATCCAGTGAGCATCGCCCATGGGATGGGCAACACTGCCGACCTTTACTAAATATCCCCCATCAACTTTTTCAATCACAGGCACATGTTTTTCCAGTGCTGCATCTACTTTATTTTCAGCCAGAAGATCCATGTCTTGTCCACAACACACCACCAAAGGATTTTCTCCATGAAGGACCTGCACGATATTGCCACATTTGCTACATTTATAAATACCAAGTTTTTCAGCCATTAAATCTCTCCTTTTTTATATTATTGTTATAATCGTCAAAATGAAGTTTAGAATCTAAAAACCTTATATGTCATTCACAAAGAATTTTCCAGAAATATTTTAGGATGCTTATCTGTCAAAAATCCGTTGAAAATCATTTTTGCCATTTTATTTTCATCATTGGCAGCAACCTGTTTGAATATAGAAGCCATTTGATAATAAATTTCATTTTGAGATTTTAAAGCAAAGTAAACATTGGATATTGGGACATCTTTTCTGTATCTTTTTTCCTTGAGTGTTGGCTTAGTCATTTTTTATCCCTCCTGGATTTTTTTTCATATCATAGTAGGTTAATAGCAAAAACTATGCCAGTCAATCAAAACCAGGAGCTATCTTTGCAAAAAGCCTGTTTGTTAAATGAATCCCATGCCTTGATTATCGCAACAGATAATAAAAAAAGGCACCAGAGACATTTGTGTATCAAAGAATTCTTGCAATCTGTGATTCCAATTGTTCTTTTGGCAAAGCACCCATCAAGGTATCAATGATTCGGCCATTTTTTACCAGGAACATGGTTGGAATGCTTGAGATGGAATATCTCGATCCAATCCCTGGGTTTTCATCCACGTTGAGTTTGGCAATTTTTAACCGGGCCCTGTATTTTTGGGCAAGTTCATCTAAAACCGGCCCAACCGCCCGGCAGGGACCGCACCAGGGTGCCCAGCAATCCACCAGCACGGGAAGTATTGAACCCAACACTTCCCTGTCAAAGTTATTGTCTGAGACATTGACTGGCTGGCTTAATATTTCCATCGGCAATACTTTATTGCATTTCCCACATTTTGGGCTTTCATCTATCCGCGATATTGGCACCCTGTTTTTTGTTTTGCATTTTGAACAGGCCAGTATCAAGCTGTTATCATTCATGATGATATCCTTAAATCATTGCTGTAATACTCTTCCCATAGTCCTGGGCAGCCTTGATGCCGCCTCCTATCCAGCTTGCCTTGAGCATCAAAGGGCCCGACACCATTTTCATCCCATAAATATGCTCCATTGTCTCAAAAATCCTTCCAGGTGCCTCTCCGCTCCAGCCATAGGCACCAAAAGCACCGCCTGGCTTATCTTTAAGCTCGGCTCTTTCTGCTATAAACAGAATCTGTTTCATGGATGTAATCATTTCACCATGATAGGTTGCAGACCCAAATGCATATCCATCATATCCTTTTAAATCGTCTTCACTCTTAATCTGGCTTGTTTTTTTCACATCAACATCGTGTCCTGAGATGCGGACACCCTCTGCAACCAATTCTGCAATTGCTTGTGTCTCATTTGCCCTTGATGCATATACGATTAAAATTTTTCCCATTTTTCCTCCTTTATTCAGTTTTGTTTAAATAAAATTCTTGAATCAGCCATTTTAACATTCTTTGTTCCAGTCATAAACATGGCTTTTTTCAAGGTTTTTTTAATATGTTCAAGGTGCAGTTGCACCCCAAGTGATCCAGCGCCAACTGCGGCCCTGATAATATCCCTTCCCAAAAGAACGGCATCAGCACCCAGTGCCAGCATTTTCAACACGTCATACCCCGTTCTCACTCCTCCATCTGCTGTAATAGTAACAGAATCCCCAAGTTTCTCACGGATCTTGGGTAGCATGGTGGCAACACCCGGGGTTGAATCCATGACCCGGCCGCCATGGTTGGATACAGAAATTACTGAAACGCCTGCATCTGCACACTTTAGCGCCTCGTCCGGGAGCATGATACCTTTGGCAATAAAAGGCAGGGATGTAAAATTTACCAATTCTTCAATATCTTTAACATTCTTTTTAAACACAGGCTGCCCATGCAATGCCATAATGGTTGACCCGCAACCATCCAGATCGATACCAACAGCTTTACAGCCATAGCTTTCTGCTTTTTCAATGAGTCTTTTCAAAACATCCTGGGCCCTTGGCTTGAATATGGGTATGCCATATCCGTTGCAGTCTTTCATGGCATTTAATGACGGGTTGTCCTCAAGTGTATAAAACCAGGTGTCCCCCCGAAGCCCGATAGTGCCTGCATCTTTTGATCCCTTTAATACAGATGTGCAGAACATTGTTTCATCCAGGGCATCATTATATTTTTGGGCACCTGCTGTAGACGAAGCCAATACCGGAAATTTAAGATCCATACCCAAAAATGAACAGGAAGTATCTGGTTCAAAATGATCTCCCAATACAGACATATTGAACTGAATATCTGCAAGGGCTTGTGAATTTGCCCTGAAAGACAGTCCCTGCCCTGCGCCGCCAAGCCCGATGGGTTTTCCATAAGCTTCCCTCTGACATATTTTATCAAAACTGCCGTCACATGAAGGATATGCCGCACAGATCCCCTTGAGTTTTGTCCTGGCCAAGTCCCTGACCTGTTCAAGGGATTGGGGGACCTGTTCCATATTCATGATCATTCTATCGTCTGCATGACAAACCTCACAAATATCGGGTTTTTTTTCGCTGTTTAATTTTGTATGACAAACAGAACAATACCATTGATTCATTAATTTTCTCCTTTTGTATTTATAAAATACATTAGCAAAATCCAGGCCAAATTTATATTAAAAATTTTTCAACATATTTATTCAAGGTTTTAACATGTAAATCACACAGTCCAAATTTTACTTTAAACTTGCAAATCTGGTATAAATCGTGCAAGATTTATTATCTTAAATAAACAAATGGGGGTCAGGCTTAAACAAATGCAAGCCTGACCCCAGACACCACAGATATCAAAGGAGAAATTAATGGCCACGAACAAAACAACATTATATGCATTAAGTACATGCAGGCACTGCAAATCAACCAAAAGGCTTCTTTCTGAATGCAATGTTGAATTTGCCTATATAGAGGTAGATGATTTGGAAGGGCAAGAACGAAAAGCAGTTCTAGCGGAAATCAGAGAGCTGAACCCCCGGTGTTCTTTTCCCACCATTAAAATTAACGACATTGTCATTGTCGGATATAAAGAAAAACAAATCAAGGAGGCTTTAGGGATTAAAGATGAAAGTTGAACAATTATACACAGCATTAAAAAAGTCCCAGGAAGCAAAAGGTATTTATTTTAATAAAGATAAGGACCTGGTGTTTGAGCTTCTTGAATCCCTTATTTTAAATAAGGAAAGGTATGGATATATGGCCTGCCCCTGCAGACTTGCCTGTGGTGATAGTGAAAAGGACAAAGATATCATCTGTCCCTGTGAATACCGGGCACCTGACCTGGAAGAATTCGGGGCCTGCTTTTGCGGCCTTTATATATCCAAAGCGCTTCATAACAATGAAATGGAATCACACTATATCCCTGAAAGAAGACACCCTGAAAAAATATTTTAATTTTTAAGGAAAGACTAATGGACGATTGTTTATTACCTGTCATGAATACCGGCCTTCGCGGTGTTGATGTGGCCAGTTCAAAAATTTGCGATGTCCGGGGAAAACAAGGAAAACTGATATACCGGGGATTTTTAATTGAAGACCTGGCCAAAAATGCTAATTTTGAAGAAGTCTGCTTTCTTTTATTGTATGAAAGACTTCCCAAAAAACAAGAATTGGAAGCTTTTAATCAAAGTCTGAAACAAAAAAGAAAGGTTCCGGAAAACATCTTTTCTTTTCTTAAAACACTTCCAGTAGAAATGAACCCCATGGATGTCCTGCAGGTGGCAACCCCTTTATTGATACAAACCGATCAGACTATTGGAGAATCCGGTATTGAAAATATACTCTTCAGTGCTGAAAATATCATTGCAGGAATAGCGACCATTACAGCTGCATGGGACCGGATCAGAAACAAAAAAAACGTGGTTCCACCAGACAATGACTTAAACCACGGGGCAAATTTTTTATATATGCTAAACGGTGAAAAGCCTGATGATGAAACCGCCCGGTTTTTTGATACAAGCCTTGTTCTCCATGCGGAACACTCATTTAATGCTTCCACATTTACAGCAAGGCAGGTGGCATCCACCAGAGCCCATATATATGCTGCCATATCTGCAGCCATTGGTTCTCTGTCAGGCGCTCTCCACGGTGGTGCCAATGTCAGGGTCATGAAAATGTTAAAAGAAATCGGTTCTGTTGAAAAAATCGACGCCTACATCAATGACATATTTAACTCCAAAGGACTCCTCATGGGTCTTGGTCATGCCGTCTACCAGACAGATGACCCGAGAGCCATCATTCTTGAACCCATGAGCAAGAGAATGGGGCAGATCGCCAAACAACCCCAATGGTATGAACTTTCAAGGGAACTTGAGAAAAAAGGGAAGGCTGCCTTTAAGGCAAAAAAACAGATTGAAATCTTTAGTAATGTAGATTTTTACAGTGCCTCCTTTTTCTATGCCATGGGCATTGCCACAGATCTTTTTTCACCTTTGTTTGCTATTGCAAGGGTCAGTGGATGGGCAGCCCATGTAATTGAAGAACAATATGCCATGGCAGCCCCTAAACCATCCCTTTACAGACCAGGAGCAAAATATGTGGGCAGTCATTGCGGACCTGATGAATGTGTATTTATAGATATGAATAATCGTTAAAAACAAAAAAGGATTACAAATATGAAACAATGGCAATGCAGTATCTGCAAATATATTCACAAAGGAGAAAACCCTCCTGAAAAATGCCCGGTTTGCAATGCAGATGCAAGCAAATTTGTAGAAATCAACAAAGCTCCCATGCCTGAAACGCCCCAAAAAAAAGAAAGTCCCGCAATAAAACCCGGACCAGAGGAGTCTGAAAAAAAAGAAGTATTAAAGCCGCCCCCTGCCATTAAAGAAACAGGTTTTAAAAAAATAGAATCCCTTCTTGTCAAGCACCATGCCCACCCGGTATCAGTGCATACGCCCAATGGGATACTGCCAGCGGCAGTTATCCTCTGGCTTTTGGCATGGATATTTGACTATGATCTTCTTTCCAGGGTTGCTTTTATTAACCTGATTTTTGTCATACTTTCCCTTCCTTTTGTAATTCTCACAGGAATTATTGAATGGAAGAAAAAATATAATGGTGCTCTGACACTCATTTTTAAATTAAAAATCCTTGCCGCAACTGTGACCAGTGTTTCATGTGTGATAAGTCTTGTATGGTTTATGATAAATCCTAAGATTTTATCATCCCCAAAAGCCTTGATATTTATTTTCATAAACATCATTATGCTTATTGCCGCTGGCATTGCAGGGCATATTGGTGGAAAACTTGTGTTTAAAGATTAGCGAGCCCTAACCATTCAAATTAAACTGCTCTGAGTTTGCCCGGGAACTTTGCCGGGCAATGGAAGGATAATGGCATCAAATTTCGATTTCCACACCAACAGGGCAATGATCTGATCCAAATACATCATTATGGATAAAGGCTTGTTTGACCAGGCCTTTATCCATAAGATCCCTTGTCACAAAAAAATAATCAATGCGCCAGCCAGCATTGTTTTTTCTTGCATTAAACCTATATGACCACCATGAATACTTGACTTGTTCCGGATGAAAATGCCTGAAGGTATCCACATACCCCATGTCAACCATCCGGTCCAGAACATCCCTTTCAATTCTTAAAAAACCGGATCGCTTGGAATTTGGTCCTGGATTTTTCAAATCAATTTCATTGTGAGCCGTGTTAAAATCCCCTGTAATAATAAGACTTTTCCCCTGGTCTCTTAGTTTATTTGCATAGGTTAAAAACCAGTCATAAAAATCAAGTTTATACTCAAGCCGATCATCGTTCATCTGGCCGTTGGGAAAATAAATATTAAATAAAATAAAATCCTTATAATACAGTTGAATCACCGGCCCTTCATTATCAATTTCAGGCCTGGAAAACGAAGTGGTGACTTTTTCAGGTTCTGTTTTTGAATAGGCGGCAACACCACTATATCCTTTTTTGATCGTTGAATAGGACCAGAACGATTTATAAGAATGCAAATCAATCATCTCATCCGTCCGTTGGTCTTCCTGGAGTTTTGTTTCCTGGAGAAGAAGGATATCAGGATCAAGGTCATGAATAATTTTTGTAAAATCTTTGTTTATCACTGCACGCAAACCATTTACATTCCATGACATGATTTTTAACTTTTTTTTATCTGACATAAATCTTTCCTGTATTGTTTATTTTTTTTGTCCCATGATACAAGGGTGTATCAACATCCTTCATTACAATTAAGAATTATTCTTGCATCTGCTATGACACACCGGTCCTTGGTACAAATCACTGGATTTAAATCCACTGATTCAATATCATTTTCAAGTTCCATGATCAAATTGGAAAAATTGACCATTAAATGCGTCAGAATTTCCATATTCACCCCGGACTTGCCCCTATATCCTGTTATAATCTCTTTTGCTTTCAAAGATTCCTTCATGGAAAAAACATCGCCCGGATTAATGGGAGCCATCCTGATTGCAGTATCATTATAAATTTCAACAGATGTGCCACCAATACCAAAAACAATAACAGGACCGAATTGAAAATCATTTTTTGCCCCAATGATAATCTCAAGACCCTTAACCATCTTTTCAACAAGGATATTTTCGCACCCGTCAAGTTTTTGCAGTCTTGCCATTTCAATTTTCAGATGATCACTTGAAAAAATACCTGTAACAACGGCATTATGCTCGGTCTTATGCAGTATTTTTTTTGAAACTGCTTTTGCCACAACCGGGCCATCACATTCCTTAAGAAATAGATCTGCTGCTTCAAAGGAATTGGTTAAAATAAAATCCGGTATATCAAGACCCTGTAATTTCATTAATGACTTTGCATCTGGTTCCAATACCCATCCTAATGATTTGCTTTTCTCCAGAATTTTTTTGCTGTCCTTCTTTAACATGTCCTTCTTTAACATGGCCTGCACCTCATCAAAGCCTTGGCCATCATAACAGCCCCTTCCACAGAGGATGCCACTGGAATATTATTAAGCTCAAATCCTTCTATAATGATTTTATATTTATCCTCGTTGGGAACATAGGCAATCATGGGTTTTCCTTCGTTTCTGGCCACCTGGCTGAGCTTTGCCCCGATATCGGCTGAAACACCCGGCGAATAAGGAATTAACAGGGCCAGGATACAGTCAATGTTCGTATCCCTTGACAAATGTCTTGCCGAGCTCACAATATCGCTGTCCACTGAACTCCCGGTGAGATCCAGGGGATTTGCAAGGGAAACAATATTTCTAATTTCAGGTGACAGCTTGTCCATAATGGTATTCATTGTTTCCTTCTCTATCTTAGGTATTGATATGCCATACAGTTCGCAGGCATCTGCAGCGATAACACCATGCCCTCCACTTAAAGAAATAATACCGACATTACCCTTGATACCTTTGGGATAACAGCTTAACGCCTCACAAAAGGAAGTCAGTTCATATTCACTATCTGCCTCAGCCACGCAATATTGTTTCATGATTTCTGAAAACACCCGGTAGTTCCCTGCCAGAGAAGCCGTATGGCTGGAAACTGCCTCAATACCCTTTTTGCTCTTTCCAGCCTTAAAAACAACCACTGGCTTGGAACATTGTTCCGCTCTTTTAATAAATTTTCGCCCTTCTCCTTTTTCAAAGCCTTCAATATAAAAAGCGATAACCTTTGTCTCAGGATCATGATCAAACCAGTCCAGCATATCTGTTTCCTTGATACAGGCCTTGTTCCCTATGCTGACAGCAAGAGAAACACCAATTCCCTGGCCTGCAAATTTAACCATCTGATCCACCAGAACACCCCCGCTCTGGCTGACAAAACCGACATTACCCTTGTCCGGGCGAATGATCCTTTCTCCAGGGAGGAAAAACGTATCCACATGATCCGGGGCATAAATCCCAAGGCAATTGGGGCCGACAAAAGGAAAAGAGGCCTCTTTTGCCATATCAACGAGCCGCTGCTGTAATTTTAAATTTCCCGCTTCTGCAAATCCGCCGGATACTATCACAGCACCCTTTACCCCCTTTTTTATACATTGTTCAACTACCTTGGGAACATACTCGGCCCGGACGGCAATGACTGCCATATCAATATCTTCCTGGATATGCCCCACACTGGGATAAAGTGTTTCTCGATTGAGGATACCCCCCTTTGGATTCACTGGAAATGTATTTTAGGAATATCTAAGATGAATTATATTGTAGAAGAAGTTTGCAG